>CABTZP010000089.1 GCA_902489375.1 uncultured Tissierellia bacterium
ATCCGACACCTCAACCACGTCTTGTATATTTGCGTCTTCCATGCCCTTGGCTTCCACCAGAGGGCCAGAGACCTTTGTAATAATTCCTTGTTTCAATGGGCCTCCTCCTTTAGAAAATATCCATTCCAACTGCTTTTTTGACGTTCTCAGATATATTGTCCATGCCCATACCCAGAGAACCTTGGCTGCTTGGAATCATGACAATAGCAGGGATTGGCTTATCTTTGTATTGGTTGATCGTCTCTGGAACGCGAGCTGCATAGGCTTCGGTCATATAGATGACCGCATAATCCTGGCGGGCCAACTTATCGACCGTATTACGAATTTCCGAATCTTCAACGGGAGTAAAAACGTCGACTCCGATCGCCCGGAAGGCCAGGACAGATCCCTTATCACCAATAACCGCGACTTTATTCATGGATCCTCATCCTTTCTTTAATTGCTTCGGGCGCAATGCCAACGCGTTTTCCACTTAAGAGGATCCGCAGGTTCTGAATTTCCGTTTCTAAGATGACAAAATAGCAAAATAGAACCTCCGGACCGGTGGGGGTGCGGGCACCCTTCTTTGCCATAGAAAGAGCTACGTTATCCTTTGCTCTTTCTAAAGCGGTAATATCTTGATTGGCCTGGTAATCAGCGACCGCCTTTTCAAATTCCTGACCCAGCTGAGCCTTGTGAAGGAGGGAACCAATCTCCGGTTCAGGCATGGGATATCGTTCAATGAATTCTTCCGGATGAATCGCTCCACCTTCTAAAAGCACCAGGGCAAAAAAGTCCTTGGTCTTCTCCTGTCTTCTTGCCCGGTAGAAGGAGAGAAAATTAGTGACATCCGTGAGCTTCTGAGCGTATGCCTTAAAGAACTCAACCTCACTGTTTTCTGCCAATTCCTTCATCATTTTAAAGGACCAGCGATCCAGAACAAAGTCCAGCTCCTGCGCGTCCTGTGTTTTTACCCAGGTTTTCCGCCCCTCAGCAACCGCTTTTTGGGGTAAAGTTTCTTCGGGATTGGAAGAGGGAGCGTGGAGCCATTCCTTCACCTGGCTGACGGGAAGAGAACCGAAGGGGAACTTCAAGGGTTCATAGTCTACCTCGTGTTTTCCCTTCGTCTTGAGACCATCAAGAGGGGTTTCCTGCTTAATCAAAAGTTTGAGATTGTGCAGGTCGTATTTCAGATAAAGAAAGTTCTTCAGCGGCTCATCTTCGATCAGCTCCGAAATCTCATTCGCCCGGCTTTTAAAAGCCTCGCCCAGAGCAATTTCAAAATCCTCAGGATGATCCAGCTTGTCAAAAAATTCGCTGTACCGGGTTTCGCGGAGAACAGCTGCCGCCTCCCCGATATTCGGGCTTTGAAGAAGGCGCTGCCATTGCTGACTGGTTATGAAGCCTTTTTCCATGACACGAATGGCCATAGAGGCATAGGCAAATTCTTGCGCCATCGCCGCCTACCTTTCTTCAATCAATGACAATACGGTTGCATCCATAGAGCCGCGGAGGGAATCAACCACTTCGTTGAAATCGTAGTTGTCTCTAACCCCCCCTTTGACAATGCGGAAGCCGCTTTTTAAATCATCGACTTTCTTTACGGTAACTTTGTCTGTCGTATAGTTGCGGAAGGAAGGAATTTCCAAAACTGTCGACTTGTCAAAGGTCCTATTGCCAAGGGTCTTGTCGATAATCGCCTGATAGGCGGCATCGTCCATCCCCATGAGTTCTTTTTTTGCCAGATCGAATGCCCGGCTCACCGTATCCTGCTTTGCCTGCAGAACTTCGTTGCGCACTTCCCTTTCCGCTCCGGTCCGGATACGGTCCTGGATTTGCAGAGCCAAAGTCTCTTTGCTGGCTTCTTTGTTGGTCAGTTCCTGATTTAACCCTTCAAGCATCTGTTCTCGATTTGCCTTGGCCTTTTCTTCTGCCTGAGCAATCAAGCTGTCGACCTCTTTCCGGGCTTCCGAAACGATATTGTCTATAATTTTGTCTAAATTCGACATCATATCCTCCTTTCGGCCTACGCCTGACTAGAGGACTTAAGCCCTGGAAACAAAGATCAAAGACATAATGAAAGCGAGGATGGCGTAAGTTTCAACCATAACGGCGTAGATAACACCCTTCATCGACTGGGATTCATTTTTCGCTAAGATCTCAAGTCCGGAGTAAGCAACCTTGGACTGGTGAAGAGCAGAGAGTTTACCAACAACAGCGATGGGCAGGCAGGCTAAAAAGATGTAAATTCCAGAATCTAATGCCAGATCCGGTGCGAACTTTGTCATGGCGATAATGCCAATGATCATGCCATAAAGACCCTGGGTACCTGGAAGCAGCTGAAGAATCAGAGATTTACCGAACTTTGCCGGGTCATCAATGACGATTGGGGCCGCGCCCTGACCAACATGGCTGACGCCCTGTGCGGAGCCGATTCCGGGAAGGATAACGGCGAGAACCGCACCACCTAATGCAAATAAGATGCCGCCATGTTGCCCAAAAAGATCTGCAAGTAACTTCATAAACATAATTCAATGTCCTCCTAATTTAATTAAAATTGATATATTTTGCCTCGGGGCGTAACCTCTTGAAAGGTTTTCCGCCGCCTTCATAAAATTTGCCAAAAAACTCAACATAGATCAGACGCATGGAATGAACATACGCGGAAAGTCCACTCAGGAAAAGGTTGAATAAGTGAAGCACCACTAGGAGCAGAGCCGCAAAGACCATGCCAATAATCCCTCGGTTTGCCAACATTCCTGCGATCATATTAAAGGAAAGCCCGATAAAAGCACTGGAAAGGGCCAGCGCCGTAATTCGGGTATAGGAAGCAAAATCTCCGATATAGCCGGTTACCCCGTAGAGATTGTAAAGCCCCCAGGCAAAGCGACCGACTCCCTTTTCCTCCCGTGCGGAGAAAAGAACGATCATCACCGCGCCGACAATGGCAAGGCCAAAGCCAATGTTCTTGACCATGGGCCCCCAATTCATAAACGAAGCAAGGCCGCCGACCAGTAGACCGGCTAAGAGCATGATCCAGCTAAAGGAATCATAGACCGCGCCCTTGGGATCGTTCAAACGGAAATTCTTTACCGCTGTCAGCGCCAGGCCCGCAAAAATGTTCACAATCCCCACAACAACAGAAAAGGCGATCATGGGCATATAGAACTTGGTCGGATCAATGATCAGCGGCTTCATGGGAATCAGGCCGCCGAAAATGGATCCAAAGCAAAGGCCGGCAATCATCGTCGGAATACTCAAAATCTGGAAAAACTTCATTGAATTTCGAGTCGCCGGCTTTAATTTCAGACCATGTAGGGCCAGGGTGGCGGCAATGAACAGGATCACACCATAGCCAAAGTCGCCAATCATAATCCCGAAGAAAAGGATATACCAGGGTGCCATAAGGGGCGTCGGATCCATTTCTTTATATTGGGGTAAAGAGAAAGTCTCGACAATACTTTCGAAAGGGCTGAAGAAGGAGCTGTTTTTCAGCTGAATGGGAACCTCAGGGTCCTCAACATCCGCTGCCTGGGACTCAAACACGTAGGTTCCTTCTTCCAACTGGGTTTTCAAGATTTGTTCGAATTCGCCTAAGCGTTCTGTGGGAACATACCCATCCACAAGGGACATTTTATCGGTTTGGGCCATGTTCTTTTCCGACTCAGAAAGGCGCTTTCTATAAGCTTCCAGCTCGTAAGCGGTCTCTAAAAGGGAACGCTTGTTTTTTTCTAAATCTTTTAATTGTTCAATATCCTTCGCGATATTGTTTTTCTCCTGCTGAATCTCTTTTTCTTTTTCAGCAATTTGATCTTGAATCGTCCCTTCTCCTTTGAATGCGACAGGAGCAAAGCCGATATCATGGAGGAAATTTTCCAGCTTCTGATTATCACCATGGGTTATAAGAAGAAGATTGGCAATTTTCTCATTCGAGTAGAGAACCTCCAAATAGGTGTCCTGGGCTTCAGTGGCAACGAATCGGCGTATTTCTTCCAGCCAGCGCACGGCAATGGATCCCATGCGGACCTTTACCGATTCCACTTTGTCAACCTGCTCCAAAGGGACATCCAGATTTTTCCAGTAAGAGAGCGCATCCATCTGCTCACGAAGGCGGCCAATTTGGTCCTCCGACCTGGTCTTGGCCTCCTTTAATGAGAGGATTTCTTTGACGACCTCTTCCGGATGATTTTCTTTGACCAGTTCCTCACCTTGTTTAAAGTCAAAATCAGGCAGGGCATTGCTCAATTTTTGCTTAAAAGTCAACTTCTCCTCTTTATACGCGTCGAGGATTTGAATTGCTTCCTCCAGCCGGCTCATATTCTCGCTGGCTGCGGTGATGGTCTTGTTGGTATCGAGATTGGTGACGCCGGCTTTGACCAGGTCTTCCATATCCTTGACTTCATCCAACTGCACATCATCAAACTCTTGAAGGGCGCGCATTAAATGGGGCCGATCTTTTGCAAAAAACATGAGGTGAAACTTAGTCATCTTAACGATTGCCATAATTCATCACCTCTTTGATGATCTCTTTAACCGCTGGCTCCAGTGCGGAGTCGGGCAAAGATCTCCATTTTTCTGCCTTCTTTTTGGCTTCATCCAGCTGAGGCTGCACTTCTTTCAGAGCCTCCGCTCTCGTGTTTTCCTGGAAAGTTTTGATATCGTTGTCTGCTTCACTGCGAATTCGTTGTTCTTCCTGAACCAATTCCTCCGCCCACTGATCACGCATGGAAGCTACCTTTTCTCGGCCTTCCTGCACGATCTGGCGAGCTTTTTCCTCAGCCTGAAGAATATCTTGAATCGCTTCTTTTGCCATAGACCTCCTCCTTTCCACTTTATTTTTCAAGGGCCCTTATTCTAAATCGTTTATCTTCATCTTATAAGAAGTCCTTAAAATCCCTTACGTTTTGGACCCGGAAAGTTACAAAGTCTTCGCCGGTCCTTTGATCAGCTTCTAATCGAAAAAATAATCATGGAGATGTTCATGATCTCTGAAATCAGGTCTATTTCCCCGTCATGAAAACATTGTTATTTTTTAGTCGTAGTAGCTATCAGATATTGTAACCTATCCCTTAAGTGAATTCAAAAGTATTTAATAAAAATTTAACAATTTTATACCTGAAAATTGATTATCTTTCGCTTTCCTTGTGTACCCATTAAAATGTTGAAATTCTCACGTTTCTTTCCTTTTTTTCTTAAAAAAAGAACCCGATAAAAATGTTGGATTTCTTCTTGACGAATGATCGATCCTTTGCTATATTAATTTTGTTACGCATAGACGCTGTCTTAGCTCAGCAGGTAGAGCGCAGCCATGGTAAGGCTGAGGTC
>CABTZP010000090.1 GCA_902489375.1 uncultured Tissierellia bacterium
GGTTCAATAAATTCCGCTTTTCTTTTTTCTTTTAAAATGTGAATACAATTTTTTGTAATAGGATCGGTCAGCTGTCCCCCTTCTTCATAGCCCACATAGCCAGGAGCGGAGCCTACCAATCGCGAAACGGAATATTTTTCCATATATTCGGACATATCAATCCGAATCATGTTTTCTTCCGACCCAAAAAGATTTTTCGCAATCTGCTTTGCCAGATAAGTCTTCCCGACGCCGGTGGGGCCTACGAAAATAAAAGAACCAATGGGATGGTCAGGGGACTTTAAACCCACCCGGGCTCTTTTTAAAGCCTTGGAAATGACCTCCACGGCGTAGTCCTGTCCAATGACGACCTTTTTTAGCTCATGGCCCAGTTTCAGATATTTGTCTGCCTCACTTTCCGTCAATCGGGTGACGGGAACGTTCGCCCACTGGGAAACGATTCCGGCAATCTGATCTTCATCCAGTACCGGCCAGTTTTCCCGGTCTGAATTTTCCTGTTCGCCGGATTCTTTTTCCTGTCTTTCCAGATCATTGATTTGATCTCTAAGTTCCGCCGCCCGCTCAAAATTCTGGGTTAATGCGGCCTGGGTCTTTTCTTCTTCCAATTCCTGCCGATATTTTTCCAGTTCTTTCTTTCGATCGGGGATGACAAAACTTTTGACATGGATTTGCGCCATGGCTTCGTCTAATACGTCAATCGCCTTATCCGGGAGAAAGCGATCGTTTAAAAATCGGTCGGTTAGATCGACCGCTGATCGGATCGCTGATTCCGTCAGGCGTACCTGATGGAAGTTTTCATACTTATCCTGAAGGCCATGGAGGATCCGCAGGGTGTCCACTTTTGTTGGCTCTTCTATGGTAACGGGCTGGAGCCGTCTTTCGAGAGCGGCATCCTTTTCAATTTTCTTTCGGTATTCATCGATGGTCGTCGCTCCGATCAGCTGGAGCCGTCCCTTGGAAAGCGCCGGTTTTAAGATGTTGGAAGCATCCAGCGAACCTTCTGAGCTTCCCGCTCCGATAATGGTATGGAGCTCATCGATAAAGACGATGGAATCCTCTTTGGCGCAGATCTCTTCAATGGTATTTCTGAGCCGCTGCTCAAAGTCTCCCCGGTACTTTGTTCCCGCGACCATATCCGCCATATCGATGGAATAGATCGTCTTATCCCTCATGATGTCGGGAACATCTCCCTTAACGATCCTGTAGGCGAGTCCTTCCGCGATTGCCGTTTTGCCTACGCCGGGCTGCCCGATCAGGACAGGATTATTCTTGGTTCTTCGGGATAAAATTTGAATGACCCGGTTAATTTCTTTTTCTCTTCCAATCACGGGATCAATCCGGCCAGCCTGGGCTTCCTGGTTGAGATTTTTTCCATATTTACCTAAGAAGCTGGGGTCGCTCTTTTTTTGAAAGGACTGGAGGCCTTCTGAAAGATACTGATAAACCTGTTTTTTATCAACATCGGCAATCGTCAGCATCACCGAAGCCAGGGAAGAACGGTTATTCAAGATGGCAAAGAGGACATATTCTGCGTAAACTTCACTTTCCCCGTTTTGCTGGGCAATGGAGTTGGCCTGCATAAGAAGAGACCTTACTGCGGAAGTGGCGTTGGTTGCCGGCTGCTGGGCCGTTCCTTCCTCACTGTTATTGAGGACAATTTTTCTTAGGGTGGAATAGTTCGCTCCAGCTTTGGTGAGCGCTTCCGTTTCCAATCCACCGGTCTTGAGCATAGCCAAGAGTAGGTGCTCCGTATCAATGGAATTTTGCCGGAAAGAGAAACTCTCTGCCGCGGCTAGCTGCAAAAGTCGCTGCATATTTGTTCGATTAGACGCCATGCAGATCCTTCCTTTCTTCGTTCAAACGTACCAGAGCATCACCAATTTTCGCAATACGGTCCCGGTACTCGGCACAATTTTCATAGTCTTCGTGATCCATCGCATTTTCAAGGCGTTCGATGGCAATTTCCCTCTGTTTTAAAAGTGATTTTCGTTCACGCGTAAAAGCGGAACCTCTTCCTGTCAGTTCGTTTAAGCCGGTTTGATCATCCTCGGTTTCCATGGGCTCCATCAGTTTTTGACTGACAAAAGACTGAAAGGCTAGGCCCTCTTCCGGGCTCAGCTGATCATGAGCAAAGTGAAGTTCGATCGTTCTCGGAATCTGATCAGAAAAGCCTTCGTGGTCCAGCATACTTTGGATTTGTTTGGCCAGCTCCCTCCCTCCCCACTGATCAGGCAGGGAAGATGCTATTTCATTCATCTTTTTTCGATAACAGGAAGAACAGAGATGGACTGCCTGCGTTTGTCCGTTGATATGGAGTGAAATTTCGATCGAAGCCTCATTAGAGCAAAAATCACATTGCATGAGTAACTCCTTTCCAGCTTTTCAGTCAGCTTAGAAAAACTAAGAGCATATTTTTAAAGATCTGGGCACGCAGCTCGTTTCTTCTTTCCAAGGGGGCCGACCTTAAAGCCTGATCATCCGTCCCCATCGCCATCAGGGCCAATTCTCTTTCATCGATAATTCCCTGCTTAAACAGGGATTGGAGAATGTGACTGACCTTTCCAGCGGTTAAAGAGTCTGTACTCTCTGATTCGTAAAGGCTCTTAATCAATTGATCCGGATTTCTGGATAGGCGGATGATCCGTATATATCCGGATCCACCCCGACGGGACTCAATATAATATCCCTGATAAGGGGTAAAGCGTGTGGTAAGGACATAATTGATCTGAGAAGGAGCGCAGTTAAATCGCTCAGCCAGGTCATTTCGCCCAATCTCCAGGCTTTCCTTCCCACACTGGTCCAAAAGTTCTAATAGAAATTGTTCGATTTCATTCGTTAATCCGCTCATGATCTCTTACTCCGTCTCTTTTTGACCAACTTTGACCTTTAACTTGTAAAGAAAGTTCCACCTGCTTGTGGAACTGATTAAGATTATACAAAATTATTTTCATCCTTGCAACTGGATGTGGGCAGGGCATGAATGGTAGAAGAAGGACTTCGTTGTAGAGAATGCAGTGGAAATTTTGAAGTCCTTAGAACCCATTGGAAAGAACAGGATATGGCTCCGCAAGTCTGGGAACCGTATTGATATCGGGACAAGCAAGATCTCTTTCCCATTTGGATACTGCTTTATCGGTTACGCCCATTTTTTCCGCAAGTTCTTTTGCCTAATAAAAAAACTAAAAATTTCATAAGTTCCCCTTTTTATTATTGCAATCTTTCAACCATTCTTATATGATATCTTTAAAAGCGTATGGAAATACTCCACTTTAAGCCGAGCCTCCCTTCGCTTCCTTTTTCCCGATTTTTTTGCGTGAGGGAAAGCAAAAAAAGGGTAATCAAATATTGTCTGTAAAGTTAACCGCATATGCTTATATTTAGGGAATTTTTCGACGCCTTTCCGCTTTTGCGTTTCTTTTGAAAGGCATGAAAAATCAAATATAAGCGTAAATCAAAGGAGGACTAATTTATGGCACTGACCACAAAAGAACATGAGGCCTTACGTAAAATTGTCAGAGATTTCGCTGAAAAAGAAGTCAAGCCAATTGCGTTTCGTCTCGACCAGGAAAGTGAGTTTCCTGAAGAAGTTGTTCAAAAGATGGGAAAAATGGGATTGCTTGGGATTCCCTATCCGAAAGAGTACGGCGGTTCCGGTTTAGACGCAACCTCTTACGCCATCACCGTTGAGGAACTCTCCCGAGTAGACGGAGGCACCGGTGTCATCTGCTCGGCTCACACCTCCTTGGGCACCTGGCCCATTGCCGAATATGGGACCGAGGAGCAGAAACAAAAATATTTAGTCCCCTTAGCCAAGGGTGAAAAAATCGGCGCTTACGGTTTAACGGAAGAGCATGCCGGTTCGGATGCTTCCGGCACAGAGACCACCGCAGTCCTTGAGGGAGACCACTACGTATTAAACGGAGGAAAGATCTTTATCACCAACGGACAAAGGGCTGATATTTACGTCGTCTTTGCCGTAACCAGTCCGGAAAAAGGAGTCCATGGGATCTCCGCTTTCATTGTTGAAAAAGGCTGGGAGGGCTTTACTTTCCCCAACCAGTATGACAAGTTAGGCATCCGTTCCTCTTTAACTTCAGAATTATCCTTTAACAACGTCAAAGTTCCCAAAGAAAATCTTTTGGGAAAAGAGGGTGACGGCTTTATCATCGCCATGAAAACCCTGGATGGGGGCCGGATTGGGATTGCTTCTCAGGCTTTGGGCATTGCGCAGGGCGCTTTTGAAGCCGCTTTGGAATACTCTCGTCAAAGAGTCCAGTTTGGCCAGCCCATTGCTGCCAATCAGGGCATTTCCTTCAAGCTTGCCGATATGGAAACGCAGATTTCCGCAGCCCGTGCTTTAATCTATCAGGCAGCTGAACTGAAAACGAATCATAAAAAATACACCAAAGAAGCTGCCATGGCGAAACTTTTTGCTTCGGATACCGCAGAGTGGGTTACTTCGGAAGCCCTGCAGATCTTTGGCGGCTCCGGCTTCATCAAGGGCATGGACGTGGAAAGAATGTACCGCGACTCCAAGATCACTCAGATCTATGAAGGCACCAACGAAGTCATGAGAATTGTTATTGCCGCTCAGACGGTTGGCAAGATTGGCCATAAGCGCAGCGGCCAGGCTGCACCTGTCGCTGCAGGTAAAGCTGGCTCTGTTACGGGTCCCCGCAAGAACATCATGATTGAGGGTACGCCGCAAGAACAGGTCAAGCAGCTGGTTGAAGCCCTTAAGGCTGATGGTTACACCTTTGATACCACGGTTGATCCCTATGCGCCAGTTACCGAAGTGGAAAGGCTGGTTTCCGTCGGTCAGGGCATTGGCGAAAAAGAAAACCTGGCTCTTGCCGAAGAGCTGGCAAAAGCGGCAGGCGCTGCCGTTTCTTCCTCCCGTCCTGTGGCTGAAACCCTGGAGTATATGCCAATAGACCGTTACATCGGTATGTCCGGTCAGAAATTTAAAGGCAACCTTTACATGGCCATGGGTATTTCCGGCGCTGGCCAGCATCTGAAGGGCATTAAAGAAGCGGCGACCATCGTTGCGGTGAATACGAACCCCAAGGCGCCCATCTTTGCCAATGCGGATTATGGCATTGTTGGCGACATCATGGAAATTATGCCTCTCTTAGCCAAAGAGCTCGATCAGGGTCAGGAAAGACATCCTGCCGAGACCTTCGAAAAGAAGAAGCGCCACGTCAAACAGGACCCCAAGACCGCTGAAGGCGTTTATGTCTGCGGTGGCTGCGGAGATCGGAAGAGCACACGTCTGAACTCCAGTCACA
>CABTZP010000091.1 GCA_902489375.1 uncultured Tissierellia bacterium
GGACCGGGGAAGGGCTGGCGCCAGACCTGGTCATGGGGAATGCCCAGGAGGGCGCCAACGGAGCGGACCTCGTCCTTAAAGAGATCGCGGAGGGGCTCAACCAGACCCTTGAAGCCGATATCCTTGGGCAGGCCGCCGACATTGTGATGGGACTTGATGCGGGCGCCGCCGATGCCGGATTCGAGGATGTCGGGATAGATGGTTCCCTGGACGAGGTAGTCGACCTGGCCCAGCTTCCTGGCTTCCTCTTCGAAGACCCGGATGAATTCCTCACCGATGATCTTGCGCTTGCTTTCGGGGTCGGTGACGCCGGCGAGCTTGCCAAGGAAGCGGTCGGCGGCGTCAATGCGGATGAGGTTCATGCCGAAGGTTTCTTTATAGACTTTTTCAACCGTGGCGGGCTCATCTTTGCGCATGAGGCCGTGATCAACAAGGATGCAGGTGAGTCGGTCACCGATGGCCTTGTGGACCAAGAGAGCGGAAACCGAAGAATCAACCCCGCCGGAGAGGGCGCAGATGGCATGGCCATCGCCGATCTGATCCTGGATCTCTTGAATGGTCAGGTTGACGAAGTCTTCCAGCTGCCAGGTGCCTTTCACCTTGCAGATGCCGAAAAGGAAGTTTTTGAAAAGGGCCTTGCCCTCTTCGAAATGGCCATGTTCAGGATGGGACTGGACCGCATAGATCTTTCGGTCCTCATCAACAAAGGCGGCGATTTTGCACTGGTCGGTATGGGCAATGACCTTAAAGCCGGGGCCGGCCTCGGTCACTTCATCGTAATGGTCCATGTATACGGGGATTTTCTTGCCCAGGCCCTGATAGAGACGGGTTTCCTCGTCGATATAAAGGTCTCGGACTCCCTGGTCCAGGCTTTCGCACCGCTGAACCTTTCCTCCCTGCATTTTGGCAATCCACTGGCAGCCGTAGCAGATGCCAAGGATCGGAATGCCTAGGTCAAAAATGCCTTTGTCGACCCCGGGGGCGTCCTCGTCCAGGGTGGACTTGGGGCTGCCTGAGAGGATGATGCCGGCGTAATTTCCGGACTTGATTTCTTCCAAGGAGACGGGGTAAGGTTTAATTACGCAAAAGACATGGAGGTCGCGAACCATCCGGCCGATCATTTGCTTGTATTGGTCGCCAAAATCAATGATTAAAATCTTTTCTTGAGAAAGCGTATCTATGCGGCTCATCGTATCCCTTCTTTCTTACATGGCCATGAAAAGGGGCCAGGAAAAATTTACCCTCCTATTATAGCAGGGTTTTTTCTCATTAAAAAGCGGGAATGACGGCGCCCTGATAGCGTTCTTCGATAAATTTTTTCACTTCTTCGGACTGGAAGGCCTTGAGGAGCTTTTGGAATTTTTCCTCATTCTCCTCCCCCTGGCGAACAGCGATGATATTGGCATAGGGATTTTCTTTATCTTCAATGACCAGGCCGTCCTTCACGGGATTGAGGCCGCTGTCGATGGCGTAGTTGGAATTGATGGCGGCAGCGTCAACGCCTTGATATTGACGGGGAATGGAAGGCGCTTCCATGGGGATGAAGGTGAAGTTGTGGGGATTTTCAGTGATGTTCATTTCGGTGGCTTTGAGGTTGGTGGGGTCATCGAGCTTGATATAGCCCTCTTTTTCCAGGAGGAGAAGGGCCCGGGCGCCGTTTGTGACGTCATTGGGGATGATGATCTTGGCTCCGTCGGGAAGTTCCTTTAGAGACTTGTATTTCGCGGAGTAGATGGCCAAAGGCTCAATGTGGACGCCACCGATGGAGGCTAAGGAGAGCTTGTTGTCCTTGGCAAATTCTTCCAGATAAGGCAGGTGCTGGAAGTAGTTGGCGTCAATGTCGCCGGCGGCCAGGGCCTTATTAGGGATGACATAGTCATCGAAGGTCTTTAGCTCCAGCTTGATGCCTTCCTTGGCCAGGAGGGGGATGACGACTTCAGCGATTTCCGCGTGGGGCTTGGGGCTGACGCCTAAGACGATGGTCTGTTCGCCGGCCGGCTTTTTGTCGGCTTTTTCCGACGGGGCCTGGCTTTGGGCCTCGCTTTCCTTTTGGCTATCCGAATTGGCGGGTTCCTGACCTGAATTTCCGCAGGCGGTCAGGACAAAGACAAGGGCAAGCAATAAAGCGATAAAATGGCGTGTTTTTCTCATGTTTTTCCTCTTTTCTTTTTCTTTTTTTCGCCCCGGACAGCTTCGCCGGGGCCTGGTTCCCGGACGGATGCTCTGGCATGGCCCGGAATCTTTTTTATATGAACCGGAAGGGAATCCTTCCGAGATTCACCGATTTTCCTTTTTTCTACTTTTTATTGACTTTTCTGGCCAGGCCCATGCCCAGGAGCTGGAAGGCCTGAACAAGCACGATGATAATGACGACGGAGGCCATCAGGATCGTCTCTTCCCTCCGGTAATAGCCATAGCGGACGGCGACGGCGCCCAATCCCCCTGCGCCCAGGGTCCCGGCCATAGCCGTAAAGCCGACGAGGTTGATGAGAAGGAGGGTGATGGCCGAGATGATGGCGGGCATGGCCTCAGGAAGAAGGACTTTAAAGACCAGCTCGCGGTTGGTCGAACCCATGGCCAGGGCCGCTTCGACGACGCCGGGATCGACGTCATTGAGAGCCTGTTCCAGGGTCCTGGCGAAGAAGGGGGCGGCGGAAAGGGCCAGGGAGACAAGGGTTGCCGTCGGGCCGATGGTCGTCCCCAGAAGGATTTGCGACAGGGGCAGGACCAGGAACATGAAGATCACGTAGGGAATGGAGCGGACGATGTTGACGATGATGTCCAGGACCCGGTAGAGGCCAGGGTTTTCGGCGACGGAATCCTTGGCGGAAACGTAGAGGAGCAGGCCCATGGGGGTGCCGATCAAAACGGCAAAGAGGGTACCCAGAAAAACCATGTAAAGGGTCTCCAGGGTTGCATCAAGCAGTAATTTTTGAATCATTTGACCACCTCCACAACGACACCATGGTCCTTAAAAGCCTGAACGGATTCCTGCATTCTTCTTTCCTCGCCAATGATTTCCACCAGGACGTATCCGATTTCACTTTCTTTTAACGTGTTGATATTGCCCGCGAGGATGGAAATATCGACATCATATTTTTTGGCAATGTCGGTGATGACGGGATCGCCGGCGGATTCATTTTGATAGGAGAGTTTGAGAAGCCACCCCTCTCTTTTGATCTTTCGGAATCGGTCCAGGTCTTCCACGTCCTGTACCCGGGAAATGAAGGCACGGGTGGTGGGGTGCTGGGGATGGAGGAAAAGCTCCCGGGTCCGGTTTTCCTCGACGATCCTCCCCTCCTCCATCACAGCGATTCGGTCGCAGATATCTTTGGCCACTTCCATCTGATGGGTGATCATGATGATGGTGGTTTCGAACTCCCGGGCGGCTTTGCGAAGGAGACCCAGGACCTGGTAGGTGTTTTTGGGGTCCAGGGCGGAGGTGCCTTCGTCGGAGAGGAGAATCTTGGGACTGAGGGCGAGGGCCCGGGCTATGGCGACTCTTTGCTGCTGGCCCCCGGAAAGCTCTGCGGGGTAGGAATCTTTCCGGTCGGCCAAATCGATAAAGCGAAGAAGCTCCTCTACCCTTTCCCGGACGATTTCTTTCGGTTTTCCCCCGATTTTCAAGGGGTAGGCGATATTTTCCCAGATCGTCTTTTGGTGGAAAAGATTAAAGCGCTGGAAGATCATCCCCATTTCCTTGCGGGCGCGGAGGAGTTCGTTTTTCTTAAGCTGGGTAATGTCGACGCCGTCGACATTAATTATCCCGTCTGTCGGTTCCTCCAGCCGGTTGATCAGCCTGACCAGGGTGGATTTGCCTGCCCCGCTCATGCCGATAATGCCGAAGATCTCCCCTTTTTCGACCTGAAAGGAGACGTCTCGGACGGCATGAAGGTCTCCCGCGTCGGTCGTGAAGGTTTTGCTTACGTGTTCTACTTTAATCATATTCTCCCCTTTTCGGATGATGTTCTCCCCTTTTTGGGTGGCGGTCTTCCCTTTTGAAGTTTCCATTCCTGATGGCGGGACTTGTGGCGATTTTCATCTGGGCACGGGCCGGGAAGGGGCGGGTGCCGAGCCATGGCCATAAAAAAAAGTCCCTCCATCTGCTAGGCAAATGAAGGGACGACAAGTCGTGTTACCACCCTAATTCCCGCTTTTCTCACGAAAAAGCGGCTCAGCGAGTTCACTATGAAACCCTGTTGCTATAACGGGCACCCCCGTTTGAAAAGCGCGAACCTTTCAAAGACTCCAAGCTCATCTTCCCTCGGATTCAAACGGCTTCCTCTCACCCAACGAAGCTCTCTGTATCGTTATCCAACGAGGTACTCTTCTCTTCTCAGTCGATGACCCTATCTTAGGGGTTCCTCATTTCTTTGTCAAGCCTTGGGGGAAAAATTATTTTTTTCTGAGACGAGGGAGGGTAGAGCGATGGGTTTTGGCGCCGCCGGCGCGGCGATGGGGTGGGGTTTAGGGCAGGGTTATTCTGGTGGAGCTAAGGGCATTGGTCGCCTCCGGCGGGTATGGGAAAGTTTTGAGCGGGGGTTGGAGTGGCGGGGCGAAAGGGTTTGGCGCCGCCGGCGCGGCGGTAGAGTGAGGGGCAAAGGTTTTGACGCCGCTTGAGCGGCGATGGAGCGAAGTTTAGGGCGGGGTTGAAATGGTGAGGCAATAGGTATTGGCGCCGCTGGAGCGGCGGAAGGGTGGCATTTTGAGCAGGGTTGAAATGGTGAGGCGAAAGGGTTTGGCGCCGCCGGCGCGGCGATGAGGTGAGGAGCTAAAGCGCCGGCCCGGCCGATGGCCGGGAGGAACATAGCCGAGCCGCAGGTGGGCCCAAACTTAGGTCCGGTGTTTATTTGATTTTTATGACAAAAGGCTGTGCCCGCGCCACTGGCGCGGGCTTTGGAGGGATCCAAAAAAGCGGCGAGGCGAAGAAAATTGGTGCCGCCTGCGCGGCGATGGAGTAAAGTTTAGGGCGGAGGTTACATGGCAGGGACGATGGGCATGAGCCGCCTACGGCGGGTATGAGAATATTTCGAGCGAGGGTTAAAATGGCGGGACAAAAGGTATTGGTGCCGCCTGCGCGGCGGTAGGGTGAGGAGCTAAAGCGCCGGCCCGGCCGAGGCCGGGAGGAACATAGCCGAGCCGAATGTGGACCCAAACTTAGGTCCGGTGTTTATCTGATTTTTATGACAAA
>CABTZP010000092.1 GCA_902489375.1 uncultured Tissierellia bacterium
CCACCGGAGGCGCCGGGGACTTTTCGGATTTCTTTCATCTCATTTTTGACCAGGGCTTCGGTCAGGAAGGCGGGCAGGCAGGCCGTGTCCACTTTGGGGGAACCGGCGCCTCCCCGGGCAAAGGATCCGCCAATCCCTTCTCCGGCTTCAGCTCTGGCTTTAGCGGAAAGGGCGGCTTTCGCGATCTTTTCGGACAGGGGCAGGGCTTTAGCGGATTTCGTTCCGCCGGCCGGCCCAATGAGAAGAAAAGCGCCCCAGCCTACCAGTCCGACCTCAATATTAGCCTGAAAGAAGGCTATGAAGGCGGACAAAGAACCGTTCAATATCAGGTTGAAGGAAAGACCAAAGAAGTTCTTGTCAAGTGGCCGGCCGGAATCAAGGACGGGCAAAAGATCAGGGTGCGAGGCGATAAGTTTGGCTTAAAAGGGGATCTTTTCGTGAAGATCCACCTGATCACCATGGAAAAGCTCGATGGCCTGGACATCATCCGGGATCTTTCCCTCACCCCCTGGGAAGCCTACTTTGGGAAGAAAAAGCAGATTCCGACCCTGGACGGCCTTGTGAGCATTCATGTTCCCGGCCGTTCCCAAAGCGGAAGAAAAATCCGCCTTCAGGGCAAGGGATACCGGGACCGGGAAGGGAAGCGGGGAGACCTTTATTTAAAAATCGCCATCAACAATCCCCAAAAGCTTACCCCGCAGCAAGAAGACCTTTACCGAGAGCTGGAAAAACACGCGCACGAATAAAGCATCAGGCGGCTTCGGCCGCTTGATTTCATAAGGAGAAGAAAATGAACAACGAAAAATTCACCCAAAAAAGTTTGGAAGTCATTCAAAATGCCCAGGCCGCGGCGATTAAAAATGGCAATCCCGAGCTGACGGACCTCCATCTCCACCTGGCCCTGACCATGGATTCCAAGGGCATGGTCGATCAGGTCCTTTCCGCCATGAATGTGCCCATCCGCCCCTATCAGGTGGATGTCGAAAGGGCCGTCGACAACCTCCCCACCCAGGAAGGACAGGCTCAGGTCTATCCCAATGCCGTCTTTCAAAGGATCCTTTTAAAAGCGGAAGATGAAGCGAAGGCCCTGGGGGACGAATATCTTTCTGTCGAACACCTCTACCTTTCCCTATTAGGGGAAAGAAGGATTCCTTCCCAGGAAATCCTGAAAAAATACGGGATTAAAAAAGAAGACTTCAAGGCGCAGCTGCAAAAGATCCGCGGGTCGCGGAAGGTAACCTCGGATAATCCTGAAGAAACCGAAGATGTCCTCAAAAAATATGGGAAGGACCTGACCCAGGAGGCCCGGGAAGGCAAGGGCGATCCCATCATCGGAAGAGATGATGAAATTCGCGACCTGACCCGGATCCTCTGCCGGCGGACAAAAAATAATCCGGTCCTGATCGGCGACCCCGGCGTCGGAAAAACCGCCGTCGTCGAGGGGCTGGCCCAGCGGATCGTCAAAGGAGACGTCCCCTCCACCCTCAAAGACACCATGATCTACGAGCTGGATCTGGGCCTTCTTCTTGCCGGCGCCAAGTACCGGGGTCAATTCGAAGAACGGCTGAAGGCGGTCCTTGAAGAAGTGGAAAAATCTCAGGGACAGATCATCATGTTCGTCGATGAGCTTCACCTGATCGTTGGCGCCGGCCGGACCGATGGGGCTATGGACGCCTCGAACCTCATGAAGCCAGCCCTTTCCCGGGGAAAAATCCGCCTGATCGGGGCTACCACCCTAAACGAATACAAAAAATACATCGAAAAGGACGGGGCTCTGGAGCGCCGATTCCAGAAGATCATGGTGGAGGAACCTTCAGTGGAAGATACCGTCTCCATCCTCCGGGGCATCAAAGGCCGGTACGAAATGCACCATAAGCTGCGGATCTCGGACTCCGCCGTCGTCGCCGCCGCCACCCTCTCTGACCGCTATATCACGGACCGTTTTCTCCCGGATAAGGCCATCGACCTGATGGACGAAGCCGCGGCCATGGTCCGGACAGATCTGGACTCCATGCCGCAGGAGCTGGATGAGGACCGCCGCAGGATCCTCCAGGCTGAAATTGAACGGGTCGCCCTCCAGAAAGAGACTGATGAGAAGTCCAAACGCCGGCTCGAAGACCTGGAAAAGGAGATTGCCGCCCTCAAAGAATCCTATGACCAGGGATTTTTGGAATGGGAAAAATCCAAGAAAGTCCTGGAAGATCAGACCCGGATAAAAAGGGAAATCGAATCGGTAAGCCATCAGATCGAAGAAGCCGAGCGTTCCTATGACTATGCCCGAGCTTCGGAGCTTCGCTATGGAAAGCTTGCTCAGCTGCAAAAGGAGCTTGAGGAATCCGAGATGAAGGGGGAGGAGGACCAGTCCCAAATCAAAGAAGAGGTGACCGATGAAGAGGTCGCCGAAGTCGTTGCGAAATGGACCGGCATTCCTGTGGCAAAGCTGGTCGTCAGCGAAAGGGCGAAAATCCTCCAGCTCCCGGAAATCCTGAAAAAGCGGGTCGTCGGACAGGATCAGGCTGTCCAGGCTGTCTCCGACGCCATTATCCGGGCGCGGTCCGGCCTCAAAGACCCCCAGCAGCCCATCGGCTCCTTCATTTTCCTGGGCCCCACCGGCGTTGGAAAAACGGAACTCGCCAAAGCCCTAACCGAAGCCCTCTTTGACAGCGAGAAGGCCATGGTCCGTATTGATATGTCGGAGTACATGGAAAAGTATTCCGTCTCCCGCCTGATCGGTTCCGCTCCGGGATACGTGGGCTATGAAGAAGGAGGACAGCTTACCGAAGCCGTTCGCCGTCATCCCTATTCCGTCATCCTCTTTGATGAAATTGAAAAAGCCCATCCCGATGTTTTCAACATCCTCCTTCAGGTCCTCGATGACGGTCGTCTCACCGACAACCAGGGTCACACCGTCGACTTCAAAAACACGGTCATCATCATGACTTCAAACCTGGGCTCCGAGGCCATCCTGGATGGAATGAGCCCAGAAGGAGAAATTTCCGAATCCGCCAAGGCCGAGGTCCAGTCCGCTTTACGAGCCGCCTTCCGCCCCGAATTCCTCAACCGAATTGATGACATCATCCTCTTTAAGGCCCTGGGCAAAACCGAAATTGACCAGATCATTGACCATGAGCTCTCGAAGATCGCCGGCCGCCTTGAAGGCCGCGAAATCACCCTCACAACTGATGAAAAGGCCAAAAGCCACATTCTGGACCAGGCTTACTCCCCGCAGTTCGGCGCCCGGCCCATCAAGCGCTTCCTCGAAAAGAATGTCCAAACCGCCCTCGGCCGAAGGCTCATCGAAGGTGCCATCGGCGACGGGGATCATGTCCTCATCACCGCCAATGATCAGGGCCTCCAGTTCGAGACTCGCTGATGCTGGACCAGGACCCGGCGCGTCGCGCCGATTTTGACCGGGAGCAAGCCGCCGACGGCCATATCTCAAGCTAAAAATCCGCCCTCGTCCCTGACCAAAGCCTGAAAAGACCATTTAGTCAGGAGCACCGCCTCCTGACTAAAGCTGGAAAAGGCTGCCTGGTCAGGGCCGGGGGCGGTATTTTTTGACATAAAATTAACGAAAAAGGGCCTCCGCAACGCTTTATTTTATAAGGAGCCGCCCGTGGGCGGCATTCCTTCTATGCAAGCCCTTTTAAATGTTCGAGTTTTCGATCGACAATTTCCTTGATCGACGCCGTGGTCAGGGGCGAATTTTTGTATTCAAAGCTGGTGATTAAATTAAACCCGGCAACGATCCCATTCGCAGCGTAAACATTGATCGCGTTCCACGCCTGAGCCTGACCATCCCGATCATCCATCCGCCCAAAATGTTGCCAGTAAATTCTTCCGCCATCGTCCGGATCGGAAATGCTGAAGCTCGGATAAACTTCCCGGCCATTTTTCAGCATAAGCACTTGTTCATAAGAATAGGGAATTTTTTCTTTGTATAAAACATTGGCGATCAGCATTTCCCCTTCCGAACGCACCCGTTCCCCACGGTCCGTCCGATAGGACGCCTTCCTTAAAGAGAAAGGACCAAGCTCAAGAATTTGTTTTGGAATAAAATCCATTCCGATCGCGTACCGAAGGGGATTTCTCTTCACCCAAACAAGCCGATCATAAGGAAATCGCCGGTCATCCTTCTTAGGCAAAGAAAGCTCATCCTGGCCATAGCCCGGATAATAGCCATTCTTCACAAGTTGTTCTTCTTTCATCTCTTTTTTTTCAAATTGTTTCGTAAGCGGATTTTTTTTCAGCGTATCGTATTCATCCTTTCCCTTCGGCTTCGAATGGCAGAGAATATCCCCTTGCTTTACCATTTTGTGAGCCTGGATTTGCTTTACGTCCCTCTTACAGAGGTCCAGGGACTCCGCCATTTTTTTGTCCATATCACCACCTCCTGTTTTATCCTTTCTAATTAAATTTCCTCAAAGGGGAACCTCTCCCAAAAAATGCTCCCATCAAAAATTCGATGGGACGACGAACCGCTCCGCATCCATTCCTCTAATTTTTGCTTCCGAATCGGTAAAATCGGGTCAACCAGCGCCTGCCGCCCCGGTCTTAACGCGTAATATACATCTTCTATTCCATTATCCGGATAATGCTCATTCAGCGCCGACATCAAATCAATCATTACGGCCAACTTCTTTTTTAATTCTTTTTCATAGTCCCCTTGGGCAATGGCCTTGGCCAGCCAAATTTGCTCCTTCCTTAAATAAGTCCTCTTGAATTCATGGGTTGAGGGATCCTTCTTTTTTGTATAATACTCAACATGATGATGTCTGGGCTGAATAAGAAGACGCTCCTTAAACATCGGCGTCTTGCGCTTCTCCAAGGTCTCCAGCGCACTTTCATAAAAGTTCAGATATTCGTTTAATATTCTTTTCATCCTGTCCATCGTTTTCCCCCATGACCATAAAAGAGGTATTCGTCTGCTTTCCCTCATCATAACCGAAGAGAATGTCTTATTGCGTCCCGATCATCAGGGGCCCTGTATCAAATCATCTCATTTCAATAAATTTTAGAAGGAACCCGCCCCCGGCCCTGGGGGCGGGGCGGGGGCGAGACCTCTAAAAACGGGCTTGCTTCCCCGCAAAGACCGTTTTTTCAAAGAAAGCCCCCCCGGGGG
>CABTZP010000093.1 GCA_902489375.1 uncultured Tissierellia bacterium
AGACAGACAGACAGACAGACAGACAGACAGACAGACAGACAGACAGACAGACAGACAAATTCGTCTGCCTTTTTCATTTTTTTAATTGACCAGTAGGTATGCCATACGATTGCGCATCGGTTGGTCAAATTTTTATAAATTCTTTATCAGAATTCATGTTCAAAAGGGGGACGAGCACAATGAAAAAGAAAAAATTATTTGCAAGGGCATTGGGATTATTGCTGGCATTCCTGCTAACTTTTTCTTTAACTGGAAATTCCTCTGCTTTTGCGAAAAACAGTTGGAAAAAAGCTCCAGCAAACACGAAGATTTTTACGGTTACGAAAAGACCCGTGAATGATCCAAATGCGACGGAAGAAAAAGTGGGCGATTATGACACTTTTCATGATGCAATGGAAAACTGCAAACAAGATGATTTATCTAATTTATATATCATTACCATGAATAATGATTATAAGATTCCTAAAGATGAATATTCTTGGGGCAAATTATCGGTAAACATCCTTTTGCGTTCAGCAGAGGGAGGGCCCTTCACTTTAACGAGAGAGGGGAATAGAGATATCGCATCGATTTATGGCAATTGTGATTTACGAATTGAGAACGTCATATTAGATGGCAACCAGGACGGAGAAGCTTTCTTTTTAAGTGAAAATGGAAAATTAACTCTTGGCAAGGGTGCGGTTGTGCAGAATTTTATCGATATAGAAAGTGCGGATGGACCAGCTATCTATATGATCGATACGAGTACCTTAAATATTGAACAAGGTGCCGTTATTCGAAATAATCGATCCGATGATAAGAACCACGCCGGTTTTGCCCATTTATCATCTGGGACAACGCTAAATATTACAGGTGGCGAATTTTATGGCAACCAAACGGTTGGCTTTGGCGGGGTGTTTCAATCTTTTGGAACGGTTCATATTTCAGGAGGTACTTTTAGCCACAATTTTTCCGAAAGAGCGGGCGGGGCGATTGCCGCTTATGGAGGAAGTGTAAGGATTACAGGCGGAACGTTTAAGGAAAATTCATCGAGCAACAATGGAGGGGCTCTTTTTCTGACAAAAGGAACCTATTCTTTAAAAGGCGCAAGCTTAATTAACAATGAGGCGAGTTTCGGGGGAGCGCTGTTTGTTGGTAAAGAAAATCTCAATAAACTGGAAATTAGCAATTGCAATCTAGAAAACAATTCTGCAAATTATGGCGGTGGCATTTATATTTTTACCAGCAAAACAACAATTAAAGGGACAAGTTTTAAGAACAATAAAGCTAATAAAGATGGCGGCGCAATTTATTGTAATCCAAAGGACTTTAATTCGCCCATCACAAAAGCGGATGCCTATAAAAATCTGACAACGGACGAAAAAACCCTCTTCCAAGGGAACACCGCTGGTAACGGGCTCTTTAATCCACCGATAAACTACAGCGATTATTCTGACGCTCTTCAGTTTGACCCAAAGTCGGATGTATTGCATAAGGCGCTAAAGAATAAAAGCCTGCTGAATAACTATGATGTCAATTTCGAGGCGGGAGATCCCGTCCCTATTCCAGATAATCCTAAGCCAAATCCTCCTACGCCATCTGTCTCGAAGGAAAAGTCTGAGCGATCTCCCGAAAAGATCAACGGCTACTACCCCTTCCGCCCCTACTTCGTGACGGGCAAGAACGCCTGCCAGATGGTCCGGGACTGGGGAGAGGAAGATGTCCAGGAAATGCTCGATGCCTTTAATGCCCACGCGAGCTGGTTTAAGGAAAACCATGTTCCTGACGGCGATCAGATTGCCGAACACATCAATATGCACGGCTATGAACTCCTTGCCAAGGAATATAACGATGAATACGGGACGATCTCCTTCCGCTTCGGAAATCCGGTGACCCTGGCTGAATGGAAAAACACGCTTAATAAAGATACGACCTTCAAGGCCCGGTTCGCAGACCCGGCGGAAGAGGCCATTAAAGATGTCGATGAAAATGGAAAGAACCGCCAGGGCATTAGGGTCAATAACAAGACCTATTACGTCCCCGTCTACATCGACTATAAACCCAAAAAATACAAGGTCTTCTGGGAAATTGTTCCCAACCAGACCTCCATTGAAAAGGCCATGGGTTATTGGCCAGGCCGGGATATCAATGAAGAGTATGACCGTCTCGTTGGCGGAAGCCCCTTTAAGGCCGAACTTTGGGCTATCAAGAACATCGGAAAGCCGGATCCCTGCAAGGCCAACGCGGTTGCCTTCCCGCTGCCCGATTACCGGACCCATGATAAGGCCGGCCTCTGGTTCTACGCTCCGGCTGTCGCGCCTAAGGCCGTGAAGGTTAAAGGCTCAAATCCCGCCCAGTACAAGGTAACTTTCGAGTACATCTTCGCTGGAACTGAAGGCTATCAGGAGGTTTACAGGAAGTAAGAAAAATCCATCTATTTACTAACATTTAATATAGATTGGCCAATCCTAGTACATGGATGCCCTCAAAGAAGAGAATCCCCGTGGAAGCAGTCGCTTTCACGGGGATTTTTTTGATTGGCTGTTATGATGCTGATTTTTGTCCAAAAGAACAGATTTTCCAGCCTGACGATTGATTGGGGGAAGAGCGCCCGTGACGCCTGTGTAACCCCTCCTCCAAAAAAATCTTTTCAAGTTTTCAATCCGATGAGAATACGATAAGATAAGGAAAGCTAATCAACTGAATGAAGAAGCCGTGCTGATCCTCGCGCCGGCTCAATCCGGCTAAAGATGTCAGGCTGGCTTAGGCTGCGCTTTTCCAGGTCAGCGAAATGATGAAGGGAATACTTTAGAAAGGAAAACCCATGCAAGCACCCATTAAGATCAATGATTTTCTTTACTATATCGGAGTCAACGACCGTGAATCCCCACTTTTCGAAAGACAATGGCCCCTGCCCAACGGCGTCACCTACAATTCCTATCTGATTGCGGATCAAAAAACTGCCCTCTTGGAATGCGTTCATGCCTCGAAAGCGAAAGAACTCGTTGAAAATCTGGAAAAAGCCTTAAATGGCCGTCCTCTGGACTATATTGTTGTCCATCATATGGAACCGGACCATACCGGATCTCTTCCCCTGATTCGTAAGCTCTATCCTGAAGCCAAGTTGGTTGGGAACAAGAAGACCTTCGAATTTTTGGAAAACTTCTATGGCTATACCGCCGAGGATAATGTCGTCGTGGATAATGGCGACGAACTGGATTTAGGCGATCACAAGCTGACCTTCGTCAAGACCCCCATGGTCCACTGGCCGGAATCCATGATTTCCTACGAAAAAACGGAGGGAATCCTTTTTTCACAGGACATCTTCGGCAGTTTTGGAACCCTGACCTCCTCCATCTTTGATGATGAAATTGTCGACGCGGAGCTTTGGGCCCCGGAGATGGTTCGCTATTACGTTAATATTGTCGGAAAGTATTCCGCCATGGCCATCCGGTCTCTGAGTCAGCTGGACGGACTGAGCATCAAGCTCATCTGCCCCATCCATGGCCCGATCTGGCGTTCAAAGCCTGAAAAGGTTTTAAAACTCTATGACACCCTCGCCAGCCAGAAGGTCAAAGAAGGCGTCTGCATCGTTTATGGGTCCATGTATGGCAACACCCGGACCATGGCCGAATATATCGGTCAGAAATTGGGCGAAAACGGAGTATTCGATGTCAAGACCTTTGACGTTTCCAAAACCCATGCCTCCTATCTCCAAACCGAACTTTGGAAGTACCGGTGCATCATTCTTGGGGCCTGCGCCTACAACAACGATCTCTTCCCTCCGATGAAAACCCTTCTTTCGATCCTGGAAGAAAACAAGATGGCCAACCATTCCATCGGGATTTTCGGTAATTACTCCTGGTCCGGCGGGGCGGTAAAGGTCCTTAAGGCCTTTGCGGAAGGACAAAAATATCATCTCTTAGAACCGGTTGTCGAAGCCCGTTCACATCCAAAAGAAGCGGATTTTGAGGCCCTGGAAAAATTGGCCATTGAAGCCGCCAAGGATTTAAAGGCACACAGCGAAGAAGATGCCTCCACAAAATTTACCTTTTAAATTCATTTTAAGGAGACAGTCATGACAAAGGGGAAAAGAAGGGCCGCTGTGATCGTTATGGACGGGGTGGGCCTAGCTCCGCAGGAAGAAAGAGACGGCGATGCCGTCTATTTTGCTCACACCCCCACCCTGGACGCCCTTTTTCAAAATCATCCCTGGATCAAGCTCCGTGCCCATGGGAAGGCCGTTGGCATGCCCTCTGATATCGACATGGGCAACAGCGAGGTCGGCCACAACGCGCTTGGATGCGGTCAGATCTATGCCCAGGGGGCGGAGCTGGTCAATGAGGCCCTGCGATCTGGCCGGGTCTTTCAGTCCAAAACCTGGAAAGAAGCCGTTTCATTCGCGAAATCTCACCAGGGGCCCATGCATTTTATCGGCCTCCTTTCCGACGGCAATGTTCATTCCCACATTGATCAGCTCAAGGCCCTGATTTGCCAGGCGAAAAAAGAGGGAATTTCACAGGTCTTTGTCCATGCCCTCCTGGATGGGCGAGACGTTTCTCCAACCTCAGGACTTACCTATATCCAGGATCTGGAAGATTTCTTCAAAAAAATCAATGAGGAATCTTTTCAGGGCCGAATTGCCTCTGGTGGAGGGCGGATGGTCATTACCATGGACCGGTATCGGGCGAATTGGCCAATGGTCAAAAAGGGCTGGGACACCCATGTTTTTGGCATGGGACCGGCCTTTTCCTCCGCGGAAAAAGCCTACCGCCGTCTTCACCGGTTCTCTCCTTCTTCTGACCAGGACCTTTCCAATTTTGTTATTGTCGATGCGAA
>CABTZP010000094.1 GCA_902489375.1 uncultured Tissierellia bacterium
CCCCATCTTAGAAAAAGAAAAAACCATATATACATATATAATGGAAAACAGGAAAAAAAACCAGAAAAAAAAAGCGGAGAAAGGACAAAGAGATGGGGATCATCGGTCTTCAAAAAATGACGCTGCTCGATTATCCAGAAAAAGTCGCCTGTACGGTTTTTTTGAGCGGCTGTCAGTTTCATTGCCCCTGGTGCCATAATGCGGAAATTACTTCAAAGCAGCTTGCGAGCAGGATGGAGGAAGAGGAGTTTTTTTCTTTTCTCAAAACGAGAAGGGGCTTTTTAGACGGGGTTTGCTTTACCGGCGGAGAGCCTCTTTTGTATCCGGGCCTGGAAGGGCTGATTCGGGAAAGCAAAAAGCTGGGCTTTCTGGTGAAGGTCGATACCAATGGCTATGAGACCAACCGCCTTAGGGACCTCGTTTCTTCGGGCCTGGTCGATTATTTGGCCATGGATATCAAAAATTCGCCGGCGCTTTATGGAAAAACCGTAGGCATCCCTGACCTGGACATTCGTCCGATCAGCGCGTCTATTTCTTATCTTCTGCAAGCTGGGGTGGATTATGAATTTCGCACCACCCTTATTGACCAATACCACAGCCTCTCGTCGATGGCGGAGATCAGCCATTGGATTCATGGAGCAAAGCGGTATTTTCTCCAGCCTTTTGAAGACCGGGAAACGGTTCCGGAAAGGAATTTATCGGCCCCCAGTCCGGAAAAAATAGAAAAAATGATGGCTCTTTTCCAGGGCAAAGTTGGCCAAATCGGCCTAAGAGGCAGGTCCTAGGCCTTTGCCTTCGCTAACAATTTGTTGGGGATTTTCATTGATAACGTACAATATGTTGTACATTTACCTTGCCAACCGCCCCTTTTCCTGCTATAATAAAAAGCAATTACAAAGGGGGAAAGATCATGCAAACAAAGCAACAGGTCCCGAATGCCAACGCTGAAAATCTTCTGGATGTGCAGAAGCTGGTGAACAATTACATCGGGATTAATGACTGGAGAGTCAAGGAAAATTCAACGGTTACCTATTCGGTTGGCGGACTGATCCTGTCCAATTCCGGAGCCGTTACGGCAAACTATTGGTTAAATCAGGTTTACGATCAGGAAATTGCCGACGCGCATAAGTCGTGCGCGATTCATATTCATGACCTTAGTATGCTGACCGGTTACTGTGCCGGTTGGAGTCTGCGCCAGCTTATTATGGAAGGTTTGGGCGGCGTTCCGGGAAAGATTACCTCAAGTCCCGCCAAGCACCTTTCCACTTTATGTAATCAGATGGTGAACTTCTTAGGCATTATGCAAAATGAATGGGCGGGGGCCCAGGCCTTCTCCTCCTTTGACACCTATCTTGCCCCGTTCGTCAAGGCAGACCATCTTTCCTACACAGATGTCAAGCAATGCATCCAGTCCTTTGTTTATGGCGTTAACACGCCCAGCCGCTGGGGAACTCAGGCGCCCTTTACCAACATTACCTTAGACTGGACGGTTCCTGAGGATTTGGCGGATGAATCAGCGATTGTCGGCGGGAAGACCATGGATTTTACCTATGGAGACTGCAAAAAGGAAATGGATATGGTCAATAAAGCCTTCATTGAAATTATGATTGAAGGCGACGCGGATGGAAGAGGATTCCAGTATCCTATCCCCACCTATTCCATTACCAAAGATTTTGACTGGTCGGACAATGAAAATAACCGCTTGCTTTTTGAAATGACGGCGAAATATGGAACCCCCTATTTTTCCAATTATGTCAATTCTGACATGGAACCATCGGATATTCGCAGTATGTGTTGCCGGCTCCGTCTGGACCTTCGGGAGCTTCGGAAAAAATCCGGAGGTTTTTTCGGGTCCGGAGAATCCACTGGTTCGGTGGGCGTCGTAACGATCAATCTGCCAAGGATTGCCTATCTTTCGATGAATGAAACTGAGTTTTATGAAAGACTTGACCATTTAATGGACCTGTCCGCCCGTTCTTTGAAGCTTAAAAGAAATTTTCTTACGCAGCTTCTGGATGCCGGCCTTTATCCCTATACCAAACGATATTTAGGGAGCTTTAACAACCATTTCTCAACCATCGGCCTTCTGGGAATGAATGAAGCAGGTCGCAACGCCTCCTGGCTTAGGGCCGATATGACCCATGAAAAGACCCAGATCTTTGCCGGTCAGGTCCTTGATCATATGCTTGAGCGCCTGAGAACCTATCAGGAAGAATATGGAGATTTATATAACCTGGAAGCAACCCCGGCAGAGTCCACCTCTTTTCGGATGGCCATGCACGATCGAGAAGAGTTCTCGGATATTATTGCCGCCAATGACCATGGAACCCCTTATTACACCAATTCCACGAATCTTCCCGTCGGAAGCACGGATGATCTTTTTGAAGCCATGGAGGTTCAGGACAAGCTCCAAACCAAGTACACCTCGGGTACGGTTTTCCACGTCTTTTTAGGGGAAAAATTACCCGACTGGAAGGCGGCCGCAGCCCTGGTTAAAAAAATTTCAGAAAACTTCCGCCTTCCTTACTATACAATTTCTCCCACGTATTCCGTTTGCCCGGACCATGGTTATCAAAGCGGAGAGCATTTCGTCTGCCCGGTTTGCGGAAAAAAAGCTGAGGTATACAGCCGAATCACGGGCTACTATCGTCCGATCCAAAATTGGAATGACGGAAAGGTTCAGGAATACAAAGACCGAAGAGAGTATCGGGACCATCCCCGCTGCTCTTTAAAGGACCGAGAAAAAGCGTATTAAGTTCATTTTCTCTTTTCAGTTTTATCCTCCCAAAGAAAAACGGCTCCAGGAGGAGCCGTTTTTCTTTGGCTGAATCGGGCTTTTTTTCATCGGAGTAAGCGCCTTACGCCTGATAACTTTCATCTTGGAACATATTGATAAAGAAATCAGCCAGCTTTTGAATCAGGGTTTTAAAAAATCCGCCGACCTCTTTCTTGGTTTCCGGCTCCATCTCATCCCAAGCCGAATGCACATCTTTCATCAGCTTTCCGCCGTTTTTAATCAGGTTTTTTCCAAATTTCTTCAGGGCCTTTTTTTGCTGTTCCGTAAGTTCTAAACGGGAAAACTCCCTCATGAGCTTATTGACGTCATCTACATCTTGATTGTCCAGCACTTTTTTTAATTGGTAATTATTTACAGCCTCATCCACGATCTGGCTGATCTCTTCTTCGTAAAGCGGGTTCCCTTTTTCCTTCTCCTGAGCCATTTGCGCCTTCATCTCGGCAATGGCCGCATTGAGAACCTCATCCGAATATCCGTCTTTTCCCTTATGTTTTTGGTTAATGGCTGAGCTGGTCTTTAGTTCCTTTTGGGCAACCTCGATATTTTCTTTCGGCAGTTCCCCGGAAGTGCATTGAAGGGCCTTATACACGCCAGCTAAGGCGCCGGACCCGTCAACCGCCTTAATGGAAGCCACCGTGATTTTTAAATCCGTCGCACCAGCGGTGATGGCGGCATTGGCATAGTCACTTTCGCTAATTTTGGTAATGGTCTTTGGACTGGCAATTTTGACCTCAATGCCTTTTTCTGCTTCCGCGGGTGAGATGAGGACAGAGGAATAGCACTGGGTATAGGGATAATTGTCATGGAGAAGTGAATTTAATTCGTCAACATTGACTTTTACCATGAGGTCCTCGACTTTAACCCCTAAAAGTTCTCCGGTCTGATTTCTTTCTTCTTCTGTAAGGCTGCCCCCATAGGCGAAGATCGGCCGGTTGGAAATAGCAGCTTTCGCGGGTTGAATGAGAAAAGTAAAGAGTAATAAAAAAACAAGGCCGAGGGAAAAGACTTTTTTTCGATTTCGCAAGCTCATGGTTTCCTCCTGTTCGCTCAGTAGGTCCGGTATCTACAATTTTTTCTCCGCGAAAAGGAAAAACGCCCGCAGGAGAAAGATCCTTCGTTTTTATTATTATGATGATCAAAGGAAAAGTCAATCTGGGAAAAAGAGGAAAGGGCGGCCGATTAGGTTCGTTGACGGCTTTTTCCGCCAATGCTATGATTGAATTGTTTTTCGATTCCTTTTTTTGGCAATTTATGCTGAATGGACGTGAAGGAGAGTGGGCATGAAGACTGACATTGAATTAGCGCAGGAAGCGACCCTACAGCCAATTGAAGACCTGGCGAAATCCCTGGGTATCCCGGAAGAGGCTGTGGAGCCCTATGGAAGAAAAAAAGCAAAAATTTCTCACCATCTCATTGAGGAGTGGAAAGAGAAAAAAGACGGGAAATTGGTCCTGGTGACGGCGATGCACCCCACCCCTTATGGAGAGGGCAAGACCACCGTTTCAGTCGGCTTGGCGGACGGATTAAGAAAAATCGGAAAAAAATCGGTTCTGGCTTTACGGGAGCCTTCTTTAGGACCGGCTTTCGGAATCAAGGGCGGGGCTGCCGGAGGCGGCCATGCGCAGGTTGTTCCCATGGAAGAGATTAACCTTCATTTTACGGGTGATTTTCATGCCATTGGCGCGGCCAATAATCTCCTGGCCGCCATGATTGACAATCACATTCAGCAGGGCAATGCCCTGGGCATTGACCCCCGCAGAGTTACCTGGCATCGGTGCGTCGATATGAACGATCGAGCCTTAAGAAATATCGTGATTGGCTTAGGAGGCCATAGCCACGGCATTCCCCGGGAGGACCACTTTGACATTACCGTTGCCTCCGAAATCATGGCCATTGTCTGCCTGGCAAGGGATCTTCCTGATCTTAAGGAACGGCTGGGCAGGATCGTGATTGGACGAACCTATGATCGAAAAGCCGTTCTTTGTAAGG
>CABTZP010000095.1 GCA_902489375.1 uncultured Tissierellia bacterium
CCCCGCCCGAGGCGGGCTGGATTCCATCGGAGTCAGTGGCCAATGTTCTTCAAACAGGTCCCGGTCTTGACCGGTCCCGATCAAGCCCCTGTTCTTTCACGGAATCCCGCCCGAGGCGGGCTGGATTCCATCAGAGTCAGTGGCCAATGTTCCCTCAAACAGGTCCCGGTCCTTGACCGGTCCCGATCAAGCCCCCTTGTCCTCACAAGGTCCGCCCCCCTCCAGGCTCCTTCAGCTCCTTTCAGCCGTCCTGGTCAGCCGGCCAGGCCTCTTTTAATGGTCCGACCGGGAGAAGGCATTTTTCATCTTAAAGGAAACGACATCAAGCACCTCATCCAGATATTTTGTCGTTTCCTCCTTCGCCATATCCGCAATTTTCTGATTGGCCTTTTCGCAAAGCGCGTGAATCTTTTCCTGATCCGGGGTCTTTTTCATTTCCTCCTCGGCCTCTTGGATAAGCCTTCTCGCCTTAGATTGGAGGGAGAACTGGTATCGTTCCACCTGAGCTGCCGTCTCATGGAAAAAGGGATCGGCCAGGGCGGCGACAATCCGGTTGGCCCAGTAAAAGCTCTCGGTCGTCGCCTTTTCCGGCGTATAAGCCAGGTATTCTGGCGTTTTGGTGATATTCGTAAAGAAGGGGACCAGGGCGTTATAGACATTGGACCCGTAGGCAACCCATTCCAAGGCTCGATAGGACTCAGGAAGGTCCGGACGAATCTGAATCACAGCCAGGTGAGAGGTCCGGTTCACGCCGATGGGGCGGAAGGGCGTCTTCTCATTTTCATACGGATCATACGGGGTCCCCTGATAATGGTTGGAAAGAAGGTCCTTGATCTCTTCGATGGTAATTTTGCGCTCAGGAATCTGGCACCAGGGGATGTCATCGTCCATCGGCGAAAAATCGGCGTCCGGGCCATCCCAGCGGCTGGTCCGCGGATTGAGGGCCCGCTGAATTACCCAGGACCGGGGGGTATTATAGACATGGTCCGCATCGTCATGGGAACCGAAAGCCAGGCGGGGATTGAAGTTTCCCTCAAGGCCGAGATCCAGGTGATTTTTCTCGACAAATTCCTTTAGATCCTTGGAACAGAGATAATTTTTTCCCATGCCCAGGGCATCGTCAAAATGAAACTGATCCAGACCTAGTTGGTTCGGCATGGTTACATAAACCTCATCAGGAACCCGTCTGGCCATCCAATGGTGCCCCCCGATCGTCTCCAGCCACCAGATTTCATCGGCATCCTGGAAGGCCACCCCGTTCATTTCATAGGTTCCGTATTTCTCCAAAAGCGCGCCCATCCGAAGGACCCCTTCTCGGGCCGAAGAGATATAGGGAAGAATGAGGGTGACAAAATCCTCCTCTCCGATGCCTCCGGGGATTTCCTTTTGAAATTCCGGATCTCCCTCTTTGCCTTTTTGCTCCACCAGCTCAACAAGGGGATCCGCGCCGACAACCCGAACGTTTGTCGTCAGGGTTTCCGTGGCCGTCATGGCGATGTTTTTCTCGTTGACACCGGCTGCGCCCCAGATGCCCTCTTTGAGATCGGCATTGGGCATTACCGTGTAAGAGAGGGGATGCTCAGGCAGGTCAATTTCAACATGGGAAAGGACCGACCGATATTTTTTCGGCTGATCTTTCGCCGAGACAAAGAGAAATTTTTTGGGACAAAATTCAGTTGAGCTGGAATCTTCGTTTCGGGCGATGATCGTTGAGCCGTCATAGGATGCTTTTTTTCCAACAAGAATCGTTGTGCAGGACATGGTTTCCTTCTTTCTAATTTTTTCATTCCTTGCCTAATTCAATCAATAATAGAAAAGCTCCTTCCGTTTCCGCTTTCTCCCGGAAATTCCAGGATATGGCCAAAGGAGCATTGTAATTTCCCGAATTCATCTTACACTAGAAGCCCGTTGAATGATAGAATTCTTTGATTTCAACGGAAAGATCCCTGGAAGGGACGCATAAGACCGATGACCATGCCAGGGTCTTTGTGTGATAAAATTATAGCCGAAGCGATGTAGGAGACTCGTTAGAAAGAAGGAAGGCCCTATGCAAAAAAAGTTATTTATTCCAGGTCCGACCGATGTGTCGGAAGATGTTTTAGAAAAGATGGCCCAGCCCCTGATTGGTCACCGGACAAAGGAAGCGACGGAGATGCAAAAACGCATTTCAGAAGATCTCCAAAAACTCATGTTTACCCAAAACACCATTTTGCTTTCCACCTCATCGGGGACAGGTTTAATGGAAGGCGCCATCCGGTCCTTGACCAAAAAAGGAGCCGCGGTCTTTTCCTGCGGAGCCTTTGGGAAACGTTGGTATGAGCTGGCCAAATCCAATGGAAAAACAGCGGAGCTTTTTTCCTCTGAAATGGGTGAGCCGACGACGCCGGAGATGGTGGAAAAAGCGTTAAAAACTGGAAAGTATGACGTCGTTACCGTAACCCATAACGAGACATCCACCGGGGTGATGAATCCCGTAAAAGAAATTGGGGAAGTCGTTAAAAATTATCCAGGCGTCCTTTTTTTAGTCGATGCCGTTTCTTCTTTGGGCGGGGTGAAGATTGAGACCGACGCCTGGGGAATTGACGTTCTGATTAGCTCTTCCCAGAAGTGCCTGGCCCTTCCTCCGGGCCTTGCCCTTGCGTCCGTTTCCGAGGCCGCCTATGAAAGGGCGAAAACCGTGGAGGAAAGGGGCTATTACTTTGACCTGGTCAAGCTCTACGACCGGGTGAAAAAAGACTTCCAGTATCCTTCGACCCCCTCGCTCTCCCATATGTTTGCCATGGATTATCAGCTGGATAGAATCATCCGCCAGGAGGGCCTGGAAAACCGCTTTGCCCGCCATGAAAAAATGGCCGATATGACCCGAAAATGGGCGGAGAAGAACGGCTTTGCCCTCTTTGCCCGGGAAGGCTTCCGGTCCAATACCGTAAGCTGTCTTTGGGACCGGGAGGGAATGGACTTTAATGATTTCAAAGAGAAGCTTTCGGCTCAGGGCTATTCGATTTCCAATGGCTATGGCGATCTCAAAGGAAAGACCATGCGTATTGCCCATATGGGGGACCGGACCGAGGAAGAGATGAACGCCCTCTTTGCCGCCATGGAAAAGGCCCTGGCCTAGAAAGAGGACCTGATGGTTGCCATTTACCCCTTCCGGGCCCTGCGTCCCTGTTCCCAAAGAGCGGCGGAGATCGCCTGTCCTCCCTATGATGTGATGGACCGACACGAAGCTAGGATGCTTGCCCAGGGAAGACCCCATTCTTTCCTCCATGTCACCCGGGCGGATGCCGATTTTCCGGATCATGTCCCAGAAACGAGCCCCCAGGTCTATCAGAAAGGCCGGGAAACCCTGGACCGCTTTCAAGAAGAAGGGCTTTTGATTCAGGACGCCGAGCCGCTCCTTTATATTTACCGGCTGGTCATGGACGGGAGAACGCAGACCGGGCTGGTTTTTACCGCCTCAGTCGATGACTATCTCAGCGGAAAGATCAAACGCCATGAGCTGACCCTAAAAGCGAAGGAACTCGACCGGATCCGGCATTTTGATGTCTGTAACGCGAATACGGCGCCGATTTACCTGACCTATTACGAGGTCCCGCAAATTCGGGCGCTCATGACATCCTGGATCCAAAGTCATGAGCCGGTTGCCGATTTCGTGAGCATTGAAGGCGTTCGCCACAGCAGCTGGAAGGTGGATGATCCGGCGGTAATTTCGGACCTTGAGGCGCTTTTTGAAAAGGTCCCGGCCCTCTATATTGCCGATGGCCATCACCGCTGTGCCTCCGCGAAAGAAACCTGCTTAAAAAGGCGGAAGGAATTTCCCGAAGCGCCAAAAGACGCGGAGTTTAACCGGTTTTTGGCGGTCGCCTTTCCCGACCGTGATCTGACGATTATGGCCTATAACCGGGTCGTCCGGGATCAAAATGGACTAAGCTCGGAGGAATTTCTTAAACGCGTCTCGAAAGACTTTACCCTTCGTCGGGTGAACGAAGAGGAAAGCCCTTTCACCCCTAAGCAGAAGGGTCATTTTGGCCTTTATATAGACGGCCAATGGTGGGAAATGAAAGTGCATGAAGAAAAAGTCCCCGAAGACCCGGTTGAAAGCCTGGACGTTTCCCTCTTGCAAAATTTGATCCTGGGCCCGATTTTGGCCATTGAGGATCCCAGAAAATCCGAACGCATTGATTTTATCGGAGGGATCAGGGGAATAAAAGAATTAGAAAAACGCTGCCGGGAAGGGATGGCTTTGGCTTTTTCGATGTTTCCGACCTCGATGACAGAGCTTTTAACCGTTGCGGATGCGGGAAAAATCATGCCGCCCAAGTCTACATGGTTTGAGCCCAAGCTTTATTCCGGCCTTTTCGTTCATCGACTCTCGTAAGCAGGAGGTAAATGCATGGATAATCCATTTGAAAACAACAAGGCGCCCGATCAGGAAAGGGCTCAAACCAGTTTTGAACCCCAGGCAGCCGTCCGTCCGGAAAAGGAATCCAGCGGTTTCTTTCAGAGGAAAGAAAAAAAGCCTAAAAAAAAGAAAAAGAGCCGTTTTACTTTATGGCTGATCCTGATCCTCTTGCTCATTATCGCGGGACTGGCGGCCTTTATCTACTTTACTTCGATTAAAAAACCCAAACCGATTAAATCCAGCGCTTTAAAGGAACAGCTGGTCAGCGCTCAGGAACTGACAACGACAAAATATCTTTATACCAATCTGGGTTCCTATGAAAGTCAGCGGGATTTCCAGGGAATCAAACTTCCCTTCA
>CABTZP010000096.1 GCA_902489375.1 uncultured Tissierellia bacterium
AATCCCCCCTCTCGGAAAGGATCGATTTTTTTTCTTTTGAGCAGCCTCCATACGGTAAAAAAGGCAAGGATGTCGCTAATCAAGACAATCAAGATCATATCATTTTTATAGAGCTCGACCATCTCCTCGATCGCTTTTCCTTCAAGAAGGGTCCGGATGGCGACCGCCCCCTCCCCTAAAAACTGAAATAAAAAGAGAATGCCCATGCCCGCCGCAGTCAGGGCAAAAACTCTGAGATAGGCTTTGAGGGATCCCTTCCTCTGGCAAGCATCTTTCTGCTCTTCCTGGACGCGCTGATTTTCCTTAATTTTCTGATCTTCTAGATTTTCCATCGGGGCTCCTTGTTTGATTTTCCTTTGCAAAAGATATAATTTTTTTTACCCATTCTTGGAAAAGGAACTCGGCAAGAAAAAGGGGCTTTGATCCGCCCAAAAGAAAAAAATCGAATGAGATTTCACGATTATGGGTAAATAATTTGTACTAATGAATTAATATTATTAGAGATGTCTCAGCAATATGGAAAAACCATCGTTTTTTCAGACCTCCATTTCTTGCTTTATAATAATCTTTCATTGAGTCAGCCTTTCTCGGCTTTCCTATGTTGGAAAAGCAAAATGGAGAGAAAGGATGCAAATGATTAATTTTCATCAGGTTTCAAAGGTTTATCCGGGCAATCAAATTGCCCTTGATAAGCTGGATTTGACCATTGAAGACCATGAGTTTGTCTGTCTAATCGGGACCTCCGGTTCAGGCAAAACTACATCTATGCGGATGATTAACCGAATGATTGAGCCCAGTTCCGGAGAAATTACCATTCATGGCAAAAATATCAAGGATATGGATCCGGTCAAGCTCCGCCGAAAAATCGGCTATGTCATTCAAAATGTGGGCCTTCTTCCCCACCTTACCATTTTTGATAATATCGTGACCGTCCCTCGGCTCCTGAAATGGGATGAATCGAAGCTTCGCCCTCTGGCTGAGGATCTGATTAAAAAAGTGGATCTTTCTGTTGACTTCTTGGAGCGCTATCCCTCAGAGCTTTCCGGGGGTCAGCAGCAAAGAATCGGCGTGATCCGAGCTCTAGCTGCAGATCAGGAAATCATCCTTATGGATGAACCCTATGGAGCCTTGGATCCCATCACCCGAAATTCCCTTCAAATTTTAATTAAAAATCTTCAAAGGGAGATGGGAAAAACCGTTGTCTTTGTAACTCATGATATGAACGAGGCCTTAACTCTGGCGGACCGAATTGCCATCTTGGACGCCGGAAGACTTGTTCAATACGATCGTCCGGATAATATCCTTCTTAAGCCGGCCAATGCATATGTAGAAAAAATGATTGGCCCGGAAAGGCTCAACCAGGCGAAGAATGAGAACAAGACCGTTGAAACCATCATGATGGATTCACCTGTTTATGTTGATGAAAAAACAACCACCTATGATGCCATTCAGCTCATGCGAAAAAAAAGAGTGGATATGCTTTTTATCGTCGATGAAGAAAATCATCTGTTGGGAAAAATAGGCATTTTTAACCTCCTCCGTGAAGGGCGGAAAAATGAGCCCGTTCAAGGATTTTACCAGCCAAGCCCTTCAGCCCTGCGGACGACGAAGATTCGGGAGGTCTTCGAACAGTTTTATGAAGCGGATTTCCGGAACCTTCCGATCGTAAACGAGGATAATCAGCTGGTGGGAATTGTGACAAGAGCCAATCTGGTGGATGCTGTCTATGAGACGCTCTGGGGAAAAGAGGCTTCTTTGGAGAAGGAGGCTTCGGATGCTTAGTTTTTTAACCGAAAATTATTCGATGATTCTCGCAAAATGTGCGGAGCACCTCATGATTTCTTTCCTTTCTTTGGGGATGGGGATCCTGGTTGCTGTGCCCCTAGGAATTGCCATTACAAAAAATAAAAATGTTGCCGCATTAATCATCGGCGTCGCCTCAGTCTTTCAGACTATCCCCACCTTTGCCCTTCTTTCCTTGATGACGATCATTGGAGTCGGAAAGGTCCCGGCCATCCTTGCTCTCTTTATTTACTCCCTCCTGCCCATCCTCCGAAATACCTGCCTGGGCATTGAAGGGGTCAGCTCGGATTATTTGGATGCCGCCAAGGGGATGGGGATGACCCCTCAGCAAATTCTCTATAAGGTAAAAATCCCCATGGCCATGTCGGTTATTATGGCAGGCATCCGCCTGAGCGCGGTCTATGTGCTGGCCTGGGCGACCCTTGCCTCCTATATCGGGGCTGGCGGCCTTGGAGATCTGATCTTCAACGGCCTGCAAAATTACCTGCCGCCCATGATTATCTGGGGGACCATTCCTGTCAGCATAATGGCCATCTTTACCGATTATTTTTTAGGAAAGCTTGAGAAAAATCTCACTCCTTTCCGAAAGGAAGGAGGCCGCCGGTGAAAAGAAAAAAACGCTTCTCTTGGCTGGCCTTGCTTCTTGCCCTTGTTCTTTCTTTCACTTCCTGCGCCTTTCCCGGCTTAGGGGGAAACGCCCGATCCCAGATTGTCATTGCCGCGGGAAATACCACTGAAAGGCAGATTCTGGCCTATCTGATCCAGGGGATGATCCAAAAGCATACGCAGATCAAAAGCTCTATCATCAATAATCTGGGTTCCACTTTTCTTATCCATACCGCCATGGTCAATGGCAATGTCAATGTCTGCTCGGGAATGTATTCGGGAACTTCCCTGACTGGAGAGCTCGGAATGCCTCCGGAAACCGACTCAGAAAAGGCATTAAAAATCGTTCAGGAGGAATACCACAGGCGTTACCAGAGAAAATGGTACGATTCCTACGGCTTTGCCAACACCTACGCCTTTATGGTCAGCCGAAAGTTTGCAGAAGAAAATCATATCAAAAAGGTTTCCGACCTCAAAAAGCTTAAGGACAAGGTAAAGGTGGGCATTGATTCTGCCTGGCTGAACCGGCCTGGAGACGGCTATTCGGGATTTAAAGAAAAATATGGCTATGGTTTTTCGAAACTTTACCCAATGGAAATTGCCCTGGTTTATTCGGCGATCCAAAACGGGAATATGGATGTTGTCCTGGGGTATTCAACGGATGGGCGGATTAATTCCTATGACCTGGTTCTGCTGGAAGATGACCAAAAGCTCTTTCCCGCTTATGACTGCGCTCCCGTTGCAACCGAGGCCATCGTCAAAAAATATCCTGAGTTAGATCAAATTTTAACCGTCCTCAGTGGCAAAATTACCAGTGAACAGATGCAGGCCATGAACCGAAGAAGCGATGAAGACCTGGTTGAACCCAAAAATGTGGCTCGGGAATTTTTAGAAAAAAAACACTATTTTACCGAGGAGATGAAAAAATGAACGCAATTTTAAAATACTTCACCCTCAATTCGTCCTATGTACTTGAGCAGTTTGTCCGGCACTTTCTCATATCGGCCTACGGGGTTCTTCTTGCCTCGCTGGTTGGGATTCCTTTGGGTTTTTATATGGCTGATCAAAGAAAGCTCCATGACTTTATCATCACCGTTGCCAATGTCTTTCAGACGATTCCTTCTTTGGCAATGCTGGCGGTTCTTATGCTGGCCATGGGAATTGGCACAAAAACTGTAATTGCCGCCGTCTTCCTATATTCTCTCCTGCCCATAATGAAAAATACCGTAACCGGAATCCGCTCCATCCCCCCAGAGATTTTGGACTCCGCAACCGGAATGGGCATGACCCGGATCCAGCGAATCCTCAAGGTAGAAATTCCCCTTGCCCTTTCGGTCATCATGGGAGGTGTTCGCAATGCCCTTGTCGTTGCCATTGGAGTGACCGCCATCGGCACCTTTATTGGCGCCGGCGGGCTGGGGGATATCATCACCCGGGGCATTAATGTCGCCAACGGCCAGCCTATCATCTGGGCGGGTGCCATCCCCACGGCGATCATGGCGATCGGGACAGATCTGCTTTTGGGATGGATCGAGAAAAGACTGATGCCCCATCACTCCTATTTTAATTCTTCTAATCCCTGATTTAACCGGTAATAGCGGCCCCGCATTTGCATCAGCTCTTCATGGGTTCCCCGCTCGACAATCTCGCCCTCTTCCAAAACCAGGATGACATTGGCATCCCGGACGGTCGAGAGCCGGTGAGCAATGACAAAGGTTGTTCTCCCCTCCATGAGCTTATCCATTCCTCTGGCGATCTGCCGCTCGGTCCGGGTATCCACCGAGGAAGTCGCTTCATCCAAAATAAGAATCAGAGGATCGACAATAGCCGCCCGGGCAATGGAAAGAAGCTGCCTTTGTCCCTGGGAAAGGCTGGCTCCGTTGGCGGTAATTTCCGTTTGATAGCCCTTTTCTAAAGCCATGATAAAGGGGTGGGCATTGGCCGCCTTCGCCGCCTGAACCACTTCTTCATCCGTCGCGTCCAATCTTCCCAGCCGAATGTTATCAGCAATGGTTCCTTTAAAGAGGTCC
>CABTZP010000097.1 GCA_902489375.1 uncultured Tissierellia bacterium
AACCCATCGCTGAATACACGGGCGCCTTTGCTTTAGGCTTTAACGAAGGCTGCGCTCAAGATGACGCGCCGTTCCGGCTGCTTGATGATAAGCCCTGGCCGCAAAACGTCACCACGAACCGTTACATGGGTCTTACATCCATGAAAAAAGCTTTGGAATACTCCTTAAACCCCTGCGCAGTTCGCTGGCTTGATACGGTCGGAATGGAAGTTACCAAAGAATACCTGTCCCGATATGGCGTTATTGATAAAAAGCATCCTGACCGGGACCACTTTATTGAAAAAACAGAAAATTCAAACAATAATGACGAAAACCTCTCCCTGGCTCTGGGCGCCATGACAAAGGGCCTGACTACTTTAGATATGGCTGAGGCTTATCAGGCAATTGGCAATGGCGGAAAACATATTCGCGCACTGAGCATTTCAAAAATAGTGAATAATACCGGAAAAGTTTATTTTGAAAATAAACACGAAGAAAATGAAGTCCTCCCACCAGAGGTAAACTACCAGCTTTTAGACTGCCTGCGTTTTGTGGCAAAAGGCCCCTTCGTAGGTCAGTTTATCAATAAGAATACAGGGATTGACCTAGCCGGAAAAACCGGTAACTCTTCAAAAAACGTTGATTTCTGGTTCTGCGGGGTCACACCCTACTATTCCACTTCGGTCTGGATGGGAGCTGATAATGCCCAGATTCACATGGTTGGCGACTCTACTACCGCAGTTTCTCTGTATAGCCGCCTGTCTAAACTGATTTACGACGGGAAGGCACCGGTTCAGTATAAAATGCCGGAAGGGCTTTATGAGGTTGAAGTCTGTATGCTCTCGGGCAAAAAGCCGACTGAGGCCTGTAAAGCCGATCCCAGAGGTATGGTCAAAAAGATCCTGGTCTCTAAGCAAACGGAGCCTAAAACAGAATGTGATCTCCATGTCTTCCAACAGGTTGATCCCAGAAATAATCTCTTAGCCTCTCCGGATACCCCGGAGGCGATGACGATAAAACGGGTCTTCACCCGAAGAAAACCGCCTTATGATCCGGTCAAATTTAAAAACATTATTCCAGAAGACTGGGCTTATGAAGTGCCGAGCGCCCTTTCCTCCCTGCCTCCGGATTTAAAGCCAACCTATGAACTTCAGCCAGACGGTTCCATTGTCAAAACCTACTATAGCGAAGAAGGAAATAAAATCGTCAAGACCCTGACCAGCGATCATATTTTATTTACGGTGTATTACGGTCCGATGGGAGAAGAAGTCAATAAAACGCAAGCCGCCGCTTCCCTGTTGGAGGTAATGGAATTTAAAAAAGGTGTAGAGGGCGTGTCCGAAGAGAACTCCTCATCCTCTTCTTCAGAAAGCCTTCCCCCCGTTTGGCAGCCAAATGAACCAGAAGCGGTCAAACCGGAACCGGCTAAACCGGAATGGCGGCCTTCTGAGTCCGCCCAAAATTGGGATTGGGACTAAATAAATTCAGGGCTTTTGCATAGAAAGGAATGACCATGCAGCCTTATGTTTTGATTGTTGAAGACGAAGAAAGCATCGCCGCCATCGAAAAGGCCTATCTGGAAAAGGCGGGCTTTTCCGTAGATACGGCCAAAGAAGGAAAAGAAGCTCTGTCCATGATTGACCAAAAAAAGCCTGACCTGTTGGTCTTAGATCTCATGCTCCCGGAGATGAGCGGAGAGGAACTATTAGGGAGAATCCGAGAAACCCATAATTTTCCCGTAATTATCGTTTCCGCGAAATCGGAAGAAGAAGACAAAGTGGAAAATTTTCAAAGGGGAGCGGATGACTACCTCACCAAACCGTTTTCCGCCAGAGAGCTGGTTGCCCGTGTCAAGGCCGTCCTCCGCCGGTCAGAGAGCCGAAAACCGCAGAAAAATGAGCTGGTGACAAGTGATCGCCGCATTACGCTCGACTTGGATAGTATGCGGGTTTTTAAAGACCAGGAAGAAATTCACCTTACCAAAAATGAATTTTCTATCCTGCATTCTCTTTTCACCCATCCCGATAAAATTTTTACCCGGGATGAGATCATTGAGCTGGCCTTTGGACATGATTATGAGGCCTATGACCGGGCGGTGGATACCCACATCAAAAATATTCGCCAAAAAATTGAAGATGATCCCAAAAAGCCAAAATATATTCAGACAGTTTACGGCGTCGGTTACCGGGTAGGCGGTTTTTAATGATGGAAGAAAAAGAAAAAAAAAGAATGATGTCCTTGACCGGAAGGCTGACCCTTCAGGTGATTGGGATCGTCCTTTTGTCTTCTTTAATCATTGCTTTTATATTTACCCTTGCCTTTTCTACTTCCTTTAACCATTTCCTGATTGACAACGAAGATCAAAAAATCAATCGAATTATTGATGACATTAATATTTTTATCCAGCACGAAGGAATTGAAATGACCCGCAGCGAGAAGGACTTTCAGCTCAATTCCTTTGTTCAGGGCGCCGACATTAATGTAACGATTATGGATAATGACTCCCGTATTCTGGCAACATATAATGGATTGAAGTCGCCTTCTGGCGCGAACCTGCGCATTGAGGAAAAATATCTCCTTCCTCCTCCCGGTAAAAACGGCGAGCAGGTTCTTCCTGCCCAGTATGTCGGAAAAATGTGGCTGACCCATGATCCTCAAAGCCCCAATAACCGAGAATTCATGAAAGAGTTCCTCCTCTCCGCCTTGGGGCCTCTCTTTTTTACCGCGATTCTTTTTATCCTCCTGGCTATTTATATGGCCTATCGCCTATCGAAAAGCATTACCGGACCCATCGAAAGCTTATCGAATTACGTCGCCCGCCTTCGGCAGGGGGATTACCACGCAAAATCTCCAGCCTCATCCATTAGCGAATTTTCTTCCCTTTCCAATAATTTGGAAGTCCTTAGCAATACCTTATCCAGGCAGGAGGAAACGAGACTGGAATACGCCCAAGATATCTCCCATGAATTAAGAACGCCCCTGACTAACCTTTCTCTTCACATTGAGGCGATGGAAGACGGGGTTATTGCCCCGGATGAAAAAGCGCTTAGCGTGCTAAAATCAAATGTCAACCAATTGACTTCGATCATCAATCGTCTCCGAAAAACCTTTCAAGAAGCCTCCTATACGGCTTCGGTTGACTTTCAGCTTTTAGATCTTTCGGCAAAAACGAATCGCCTTTTAGATGCCATTGAACCCATGGTCGAAAAAAAACATGCGTCCATCGAAAGAAATATCGAGCCCGATTTGACCTTAACAACGGATGAACGGCTCTATAGTCAGATTTTTAATAATCTGCTCTCCAATGCCAATAAGGCCATCGCAGAGAGGGGAATCATTAAGATTTTCCTCTTTCAACAAAAAAATCAAATCATTTTAAAGGTTGAGGATAACGGCGTCGGCATAAAAAAAGAAGCCCTCCCCCATATTTTCGATCGTTTCTATCGGGTGGATTCTTCTCGAAACCGGGCCTTGGGCGGTCAAGGGCTTGGCCTTTCCATTACAAAAAATTATGTCAACCTCTTGGGCGGAGAGATTTTTGTGAGTTCCGAAGAAGGACTGGGCAGCATCTTTACCGTGTCTTTTGAAAAGAAAAGTCCGTCTCTGACCGACACCATCGGCTGATCCCTATAAAAGATTGGATTTTCCAACTTCTTTTTCCATTAAGAACTTCTGGTATTGGTCCAGGATCAAAAAGAGCTTATCCCTGGACTGGATCTGATTGATCAGTTCGTTAAAATGAGAGGAGGAATGATAGCCACGAAAATAATGGCTGGCTTCTTTCCTCATGATTAAAAGCGCCCTCTTTTCTCCTCTTTCTTCAATTTCCAGATCATAATGCCTTTTTAAAAGAGAAAAAAATTGATTTAAGTCAGGCTTTTCGTAGGTCCCTTTTTCGAAAAAAGCCTTGATTTGAGCGAATAAAAAGGGATTCCCGATGGCCCCTCTTCCAATGGCTATGCCATCACAGCCACTTAATTCAAATAAAGCCTTAGCTGATTGAGGATCCGTCACATCGCCATTGCCAATGACCGGGATCGAAAGAGATTCTTTTAGCTTTCTAATGGCCTGCCAATCAGCCTGACCAGAATACATTGCCTCCCTTGTTCTGGCGTGGAGGGTAAGCTGTGAAGCCCCCTGATCCTGACAGATTTTTCCAATTTCCAGATAGTTTACGCTGGCAGCATCAAATCCTAGGCGAATTTTCACTGAAACGGGCTTGTTAGACGCCTCGACCATGGCGTGAACGATTTTTTCAACTTTTTTCGGCTCTTTCATTAGAGCGGAGCCGTCTCCATTTTTCACAATTTTGGGCGCGGGACAGCCCATATTCAAATCAATTCCGCAAAAGTCATCTCTTCGATTGAGATGCTCTTGAAGATCGGAAGAGCACACGTCTGAACTCCAGTCACA
>CABTZP010000098.1 GCA_902489375.1 uncultured Tissierellia bacterium
CCCGGGGGGGGGGGGCGGGCTCCTTCTAAAATAGAAAGATGAATAAGTGGAAATGTGTAAGTTGCCAAATGCCACTTAAAGAAAATAAGTGGGGTTTAGCAAGTAGCCTATTTCCACTTACCATTTTTAAGTGGAGACTGGCAAGTTTCAATTCCCCACTTACATTTTTATAAGTGGAAAAAGACAAGTTCCACATCCCCACTGAACATTCCAAGCAGAAGAGATTATTTTGATATATTTTTAACATGAAGCTTTAACATAAAGTCCGGCCAATCCATACGCTTGACTTATGATCATATATCAATCTAATTTAAATGATTCAAGTACTACAAAAGAATGAGGGAGACCATTTGAAGATAGTCTCCCTCATGCAGGCCCTAACACGAGCCGTTCCTTTAGTGTGTTTGGATCGTATTATGAATCATGTTCTTACGGTCTTGCCCCGGTGCAGGGATTCGGATGATCCGGATCAGTACACGATGGCGTTTCGCTCACCAGGGGAACGCAGAATGGAGTGGGCGATTTTGTCGGAAGATGGCTCCGGTGATGGTGTTCGCTGGTGAGGCTGCTTGGAAACTCGTCCGCTTTATTTTCCTTAGGCTCTTCCTCTTCATCGTCATAATGGGGGTATGGACGGTTCTTTATCTTCACCTGATAAACATCGTCCGGAGCATATTCATCCTTTCCTTCGTCAGGAATACGGAAGAAATGCTTTTTGTTTCGATTCAGAAAATATCCTTCCGCAGCTTTCGTTTCCTTTAAATAGTAGTCTTTTCCAACGAGGAGATCCTCAAGCAGGGCCTTTCCATTTTCGTCGGTGACAATGCCTTCTTTCACCAGTTTATCTCCCGTTGACGTAACGAGGAATAAATTAAACTCTACGCCCGGTAAATAAACCCACGGAAACTTTGAATCATATTTGAGGATCTCCACATTTCGCTTCGGATAGTTTATTCGTACTTCACTTTTAATGACTTCCAAAAAGTCCTTTCCTCCGTTCGTCGTATAGGCAAAGGAATTGAAGGCCGCATCCCCATCTTCAAGGAGCTGGTTATCTTCAATCATATTGTGCGTAGTAATATTAATTTCTTCGCCTACATCAATGATTTCGCCTTTCTTTAAAACGGCTTTTATCATGGTCACTTTAGACCAATCGGTGATTTCTTCTTCTTTAAGAAACTTTGCATTAAAGTTTTGTTCAACGGTTCCTTGAACCTCACCCGTTGAATAAGAGAAGATAAATTTTTCATGTTGAATGGGACCCGTGAGCGGCGTCTTAAACTTTGATCCTCGATCAACATAATCTCCATTTCGGTTTTTTACAATGGACCGATCGCCCTTAAAGGGAAGAATATCAATGATCGTAAGCTCTTTTACTTTTTCGGTAGAGGCGTTTTTTAGCTGCCAGCGATAATCAATATGGCCGCCCACCCGGCCTTTTTTCAAAACGGATAAGAAAGCCTCATCGGTATTACTTCGTTTCGCATCAAGCACAGCGGAAAAAGTGAGGGGAGGATAAATTTTAAAAGATAGTTCTCCCAGGTCTGTGAATTTATCTTTTAATTCAGGACCGTTCTTTTCAAAGCGGGTAATATTCTCCCACGGCCCCTTAGGGGTGTTTTCTTGAAGAATTCCAATAGTCTCCCCCTCCACATCTTTAAGATCATTATTATTGATGCAAAGGGCGGCCCGAATGTTATAAACTTCGTCAGCGCTCATCCGAGCAGTGGGATAAAAGACCATATGATAGGTCTTATCTACGGATGGCTGGGAACCCTGCGGGATCGGAATAGTTTCTGGCTTAGGCTTAGCGATAACCAGGTCGTACCCCTCTCGATAATCTCTTTCTACCCGAACGCTTTGAAAATCGCCCGCAAGCTCATCCGGTTCCATGCTTTCCGGGATCAGATAGTAAAGGGTCAGATTCTCAGGCTTTTGTCCCTGTTTGCTTGTGGTTTCGTGCTTATAAGTCAGCTCGGTCTCTAAGCCCAAGTTTTTATTGCTTTTTTGATAAGCTGTTTCCTTGACTATAAAAACGCCATTTTCATCTTTGTCAATTTCTGTGGCTCCCGTTTTGGTGGGCAGGGTAAACGCAATGGGCTTCTTTTCCGTGATTTTATCATATCCATATTTCCAGGAAAAAGCCGTTCTCGTATAACCCTGTTTACTGTTATGATCTTCATAGAGGGGTTGGCCTTCGGTCTTATAATACTTTACAGAATAGCTGGTTGATGACCATTTATTACTTTTATCTCCAACGGTTAACTCCGTCTCGCCTTTATCAAGCTTGGCCTGCAAAGCGTCGATCGCTTCCGGCTTAATGCCGCAGGTGACATGAGTGTCAAAAGCCCACTGATAGCGCCTGATTTCCTCGGCCCCTTTTAATCGAACGCCCTGATTTGGGAAGATGAAAGAGATTTCGGAATACTTCCCCGGCTCCAGGAGGTAAAAATTCGGATGGTCCTCCTCTCCGATAGGAACATTGTCCGTAATATCTTCCCAGGTTCCGGACTGGGTTAACCCGCGGGCCTTCGTGCCCTGGAGCTTCTTTTTAAGAATTTCTATTTCTTCTTCTTTTAGCCCCTGGCTCTTGATAGTGATACCGATTTTCTTTGCATAGGTATAATCGGCGACTTCTGTTTCGGTGTGTTTAATGCATAATTCCCGCTGGTCTTCCATCCCCAAAGTATTCTGGAAGAAGGAAGTAGCAATCGGCGAATGCCTAAAATCAACCAGATAATTTTTTAAATCTTCTTTTTTATGAGGCAAGAAAAGAGTGGGCTTTGTTGAATTATGGTATTCGGAGTTTTGAATGGGCTTTCCGTTCTCGTCAACATACCTCTGCTCTCTTTTTGTATTTATGATCCATTTGGCATCGGGCCGTTTTCCTTTGTACAGCTTTTTTACCACCTCCCAGTGGATCGGAGGAAGGGGCTCTCCTTGACCTTCCGGGTCTAAAATTTCGGAGGTAAAAGAGAGGGTAAGCTCTTTCGCATTCTCTTTACTTTTATAATTGGACAAATCAATGCCGGAGACATCAACCTTCGGAGAATAGTTATCAAAGTCAATGTCTTCTCCCTTGATCTCCTTAATCCAAAGGTTTGAACCGGGATCTTTTTTTGTCCAGCCGGTATTTTCTTTGATGGAAAGTCCATCCGGCAAGCTTACCGATATTCTTCGAGAACGAGGATCGGTCCGATCTCCCGTCTTCACCCAATAAGGGCTAAACTTGACATAGGTGCCCGGGCGGATGATATGATTCTCATCCACCTGATCTTTCATATCTTCGTAGGACTGATTGGGATCTCGTTCTGTGACGGTCTCCATATCCGCTTTTCCCGTGATAACGAAGGTGCTCGTACACAGCTCATGCGAGTCCTTATCTAAAAATTTGTGCGTTATTGAATATTTTTTTCCATGAATTGTTTTTCGAGGAAGAAGTTTTAGGAAAATAGAAGTCGCTTGATGATACCCCCCTTCGAGCGTGTCGTAATAGATGAGGAGAAAATTGCCCCCTAATAATTGTATCCATTTAATGCAGGTTTCCTGCGTATTGCCTAAGGAGATGTCTTGTTCTTTCATATCGACAAAAGAGTTTTTGGGAAGAATCACTCGGACCTGGTTATTTCCCGGAAGGGGCTGGGCATTTCCTGAAACACGAACATCATTGTATACAACGATCTGATCTCCGCCGTAATACGGATGATTATGACTGGCATTAATAAAAAATAGATTGCTTTTTACCACAGGCTCCCCACCGCCTGCTTTTTTTGGCGAAGGAAGCTCCCCCTCCGGGATGGGCTTTGGTGAAGTTTTCGGGCCTTCTTCTTGGACCTTTGTTTTTTCAGACGGTTGGCCTTCCCCATCTTTGCTGGAGATCGAACTTTCCTGGGAAGGAGAATCGGCTTCCTGGGCGAAAGTCACGCTTTCCGGCAGGAAAAATCCACAGACAATTGCCAAGGCTAAAAATACAGATAAAGCCCTTTGAAAAAATCTTTGCATTTTTTTTACTCCTTTTTGTTCACTTTTCATTTGCTTTTTTCAAAAATAAGGGGGGACTTTCCCGAAATAAACGGGACTTATTATACTATGAAAACACTCGTCTTTAAACGTTTATTTAGCCGAATCAGAAGAACGTTCTTTGAAAAAACTTTGTAACGCTTCGGCATAGACATGAAAAAAATGGCATGAAACTGAGGTATACTAGGACATGAAACGGAAAGGGACAATATGATTATACAAAAGGGAAAAAAGGAGGAAGAAATGAGTA
>CABTZP010000099.1 GCA_902489375.1 uncultured Tissierellia bacterium
CAGAGCTTTTCTTTTTTCCATCCCAAAAGAAAGACATTGAACCGCCAGGAGATCATTGAACCGGTCAACGGTGAGGCCCGGCATCCCATCGGATTCCCCGAAGATGATCCGGACGGCCTGAAGATCCTCTTTTTTCATCAGCTGTTTACGGTAGGCCCAGGCGTAGGAAAAACGCCTTTTCCAAAAAGCCTCATCAAAGCGGTCATTGGCATTTTGCGAGAGAAGGCGAATCCGAATTTTACTTTTTTGGCTCAATAACCCGGTTCCAAGGTAAGTTCCTTTTTCCGTCATGGCATCGACAAGATCGCCATTTTGGACAGGACCCTCCTGACCGAGAATTTCCCCCTCATAGATCCAGGGATGGCCAGCCTTAACCCATAAGGCGCCTTTTTTGCTGATGATCAAACGAGGATACGTTCTTTTCCCTTTCATAGGTGTCCTTTCGTCTAAATTCATCCCCATATTTCCAGGGAACATCATGATCTCAAGTTTTGCTTATTGGGGTGCCTTTGAGACGTCAATCCACTGGGGCATATCCAGGCATTTTTCCAGGTCAGGAATCGAACAGCGAACGGCGCTGTGATCATCTCCGGCGGCCGGATAAACGAATTCGAAGGCTTTAAGACTCTGGTCTAAAAAAAATCGAATCCCTTCTTTGACTCCGAAGGGGCAGACTCCGCCCGGAGAATGACCGATGGCGGCTTCAACTTCGTCCGCGGGGATCATTTTCGGCTTTTTTTTGAAGGTGTCTTTGAATTTTCGGTTATCGACCCGTGCGGTTCCGGCGGTAAGAATGAGGATGGGCTCGTCACCAACATAAAAAGACAGGGTTTTCGCAATTTCGCCTTCCTGGACACCGACGGCCTTTGCGGCGAGGGGGACCGTTGCGGTTGATTCCTCAAAAACAAGAATCCGATCCGCGAATCCCTTTTCCTCTAAGAATTTTTTTGCTTTTTCAAAAGACATGGCCTCCTCCTATAGGATTGTTTTTAATTGCCCCAGTTCTGGGTAATATTATAGACGTAACGCTAATTTAATTATAAGGAGGAAATCATGAACGATAAAGGGTTATTTGACAAAGTAAAGGGCAATGCGAAGGAAGCGGTTGGCAAGGCAACGGGAAACAAGAAGCTGGAAGTTGAGGGGAAAATCGATAAAGCGACTGGGAAAGCCAAAGAAGTGGTCAGTGAGGCCAAAGAAGCGGCGGAAGATGCGATCAAAAAGAGAAAGTAGGAATTTATTCCTTTCAAGTCGCTTTCATTCAAAAATTTGATGGAGTAGATGCGCGATAAAGTGAGCGGGACAGGTTTCTGTCCCGCTCACTTTTTTTAAAAGGGTTCGGACGCGGGATCTGCGAAAACGAAATTACCAATGAATATGGACCCGGTAACCGGCTTCTTTTAGATCCGCAAAGAGATCAAGGAGGGTGATCCCGTAATCATTGAGATTTTTCACGATCTCCCGTGCGTGATCAATGTGGATCTCAGAAGGCTCCAGGCTAACCATCAGATCCCGGGACGTTTCCAGATTCCGCCCAAACCAGTCAGGAAAGCCAAAAGCACGGATCATCTCTGCATTGGCGTTCGATTTATCAGTAAAATTATTTCCATCCAGCCAGTAGGTATTCATTTTTCTCTCCTCACTCTTTTTTGCAAGCGATGTTCACGAAAGACTCATTAAAGAATCCCTTTCCATCATAATCAAATTTGGGGATGAAAAGTACCTTTTTTGAAAATTTTAATTATTTTAATTAAAGAAGGTTTTTAAGCGTCATCGACTGGCCATCCGGGACGGATCAGGGAAGGACAAGAGGCTCTTCCATGATCAGGAGGATTGGGGCTAAGGATCAGTCTTACGAAAGTCTGAGAAATAGCTTTTTTCCTAGGAATCCATTAAAATGAAAAGCGAGAAAAGTCATGATTCTAAGTCATGATTCTAAGGAATATTCTGATTTTAAGGGCAAATGACCATTTGAAAAAGACCGAATCGGTGAGAAAGGAAAGATGATGCAGCTGACAGCAAAGAATCCTGTAATTATTCCGGAAGGCGTTTTTGTGATTGGAACTTATGATGAAAAAGGCGTGCCCAATGCCATGACAGCGGCTTGGGGAGTGCAATCCGATTATGGGCAGATTTCTTTTTACCTGGCAAAGCATAAGACCACGGAAAATATTAAAAAGACAGGGGCCTTTACCGTTGCGATGGGAACAAAAGATACCGCTGTCCTCTCGGACTATTTTGGATTGGAAACGGGAAGCCGGGTCAATAAGATTGAAAAAACGGGCTGTCATGTTCATCCAAGTGAGTTGGTGAACGCGCCTGTCATTGAAGAATTCCCCTTGACCCTGGAATGTGAATGCGTAAGCTTCGATGAAGAAACCGGCGTGCTCTCTGGAAAGATCGTCGGCCAGGAAGCGGACGAGTCGATTTTAACGGAGGGCGCAGTGGATTTGGGGAAAATGGAACCCATTATCTTTGATATCGCCTCCAAGTCCTATCGGGTAATTGGCCCAGTGGTGGGCCAGGCCTTTCATGACGGCTTAAAGTACAAGGACTGATTGCCATATCAGATCGTAAAAGCAAATTGATTATGTGGAAAGGGAACTGTCGATGACCTTGACCTTTGATATGCTTCAGACCCTTGGACTTTCGGTATTGGCCTTTCTGCTCGGAGTCGGAGTCAAAAACAAGGTGAAATTTTTTCAAACCTACTTTATCCCGGCTCCGGTGATTGGGGGACTGATTTTTAGCTTCCTGATCTTTCTTTTTGATCAGGCCCATCTTCTGGAGGTGAAATTTGATCCTACCCTCCAGGACTTCTTTATGAACCTTTTTTTTACCTGTATTGGCTTTACCTGTAGTATGGCGGTCCTGAAAAAGTCGGGCAGGCTGGGCGCCCTTTTGGCTTTAAGCATTATCCTTATGCTTCTTATCCAGGATCTTGTCGGAGTGAGCTTGGCGCCCCGTTTGGGACTCCATCCTCTCTTAGGCCTGTCCATGGGGTCGATTTCCATGTCGGGGGGATTGGGTTCGGCCCTGTCCTTTGGCCCGATCCTTGAAGACGCCGGAGCTTTTGGGGCAACCGCCGTTGGCGCCGCTTCAGCGACCTTTGGCCTGGTTTTAGGGTCCTTCGCGGGCGGCCCTGTGGCCAACCGGCTGATTCGAAAATACGATCTTCGAAGCGAATATGAAGATCCAAATCAAGAACGTGAAGGGGAAAATCGCCAGCCTGGGCCGGCGACATTAAAAGAAAGGCCGACGAGGACCATGGACGAAGCTTTGATCTTCTCCAGCGTCGTCCTGGTCCTTCTCGCCGCCTTTTTTGGAACCTATTTGGGTAAGCTCCTGAATTTAACGGGACTTAAATTTCCTTATTACGTCGGCTGTCAGTTTTCCGGAGCGATCTTTCGAAATCTCCTGGATGCGAAAGAAAACATCCAGGCTGGCCCCAGAAATTCCCTGCCCTTTGATCTTTTGCCTTTCACTATGGAAGAAACGATGGGAGGAATTAACCTCCTGGGAAAAATTTCCCTTGATCTTTTTCTTTCCATGGCCATTATGACTTTAAATATTCGGCAATTGTTGAATTTAGCCTTGCCCATGATTGTGATTTTAATGGTGCAAACGGTTGTGATGATGGCGTGGGCGTACACCGTTGACTTTTCTCTTTTGGGGAAAAATTATGACGCGGCCGTGGTCGCGGCCGGACATTGCGGGGTTGGACTGGGCCAGACGCCCAATGCCATTGCCAATATGGCAACGATTATTGAACAGCATGGGCCTGCTCCGGTGGCCTGGTTTCTATTACCCGTGGTCATGGCCATCGCGATCAATTTGATGAACCCGGTGATTATTACCGTTTTCATCAGGATCTTTCAATAGTCAGAAGCCCCAAACGAGAATTTCCAGAACCATGGCTCAAATCAGGCTTCCCGAACGGTGTTTTTACGGATCGCTTTTAAAATGTTGACGACCACCGGAGCGAGAATAATATCCAAAAGCAGTTCAATGAGGAAATTTACGCCAATGATGCCGGTAAAAATAAAGGTGAGGGCGTTCGCGCCTCCAGCCCATTCCAAAAGGATCCCGTAAAAACAAGAGTAAAGGACAAGGGCAAAGATTGCCGTGTTCACAACGGGCGCGGCAATCGCCGCCGCCATCACGCCAAGGTTAAAATTTTTTGGACAAATTTTTTTGGCGAAAAGGCCGGAAACGATACCTGCCGCGGTGCTTTTTCCGATACAGACGAGAACCGTGATTATGGGATG
>CABTZP010000100.1 GCA_902489375.1 uncultured Tissierellia bacterium
CAAGCAGAAGACGGCATACGAAAAGCGGACGTGATCAGGTCCCTTCCCCGCTGAATCTGACGGAGATAGCAAATTGCATAGGTGATCAGCGGGAAGACATAGGCGAAGGCCATCTGCCCCCAGGATAAGTCCAAAGCGCCTTTCATTGCCCTTTCTCCTTTTCTTTTTTTTCTTCAGAGGAAAAGAGAATTTTTCCTCCGCCCAGGGTGATGATCCGGTCCGCGTAGGTTCGGGCAAGCGAATTCGTATGGGTAACCATCATGACGGTAATCCCCCGTTTTCTCGCTTCTTCAATGGTATCACCAATGACCTGATTGGCCGTCTTCTCATCTAAAGCGGAAGAAGGCTCATCCAGAAGGAGGGCCTGAGGAGCCATCAAAAGGACCCGGCCTAAGGCAAGGCGCTGCTGTTCTCCGCCTGAGAATTTCCCGACAGGGGTCTTTAGCGATTTGTTGAGATGGACGGTGAGAAGCATCTGTTCCAGTTCTGAATCGTCCGCCGGCTTTTTTCCGGAAAAGTCCAGACCGATCAAAAGATTCTCTCGTACATTACCCGGAAAAATCAAAGGTTTTTGTTGGAGCATGACAACTTCCCGGCGAAGACTTACCGGATCCCACTGATCAACATCCTTTCCTTTATAAAAGATCTGTCCGGAGTCGGGGCTTAGAAGAAGATTCATCATTTTAAGGAGGGTCGTTTTTCCGCTCCCGCTCTCCCCTACGATGGCAAGGACTTCACCCTGTTCAATATCCAAAGTTGGGATCTGCAGGATCTCGCGAAAGCAAAGGTCCCGAATTTGAAAAAGGGGGCTCATTGAGCCGGCCCCTTAAGGTATTCCCGCATTTTTTCTTGAAAAATTCTTCTTTCCCTTTCCTCCGGACTTTCTTCGGCTTCACTTGCGGAGGATGCCTCCAATCTTTTTGCCATCCAGTCCTCGATCGTGCCGCCGGTCTGTTCCTGAAAATCATGAAAATCCTCAAAATGATCGCTCATTTTCCCGCCTCCTGGTAAAGGTTCTAGATCGGTTAAAAACGATTGTAGGAGGAAAAATACTTTTCTCCCCTCACAAAGATATCATAGGCCGTTATGGTCAAAAGGACCAGGTCCAAAAGAAAAATTCCCAGGGCCAGAGGGGCTGGATTCCAGCCGGAAACAAAAACCAGGATAAAGACAATCACCAGGACTGAAATGAGGCCCACGCTAACCATTGAATTTTTATTCCGCTTGACCGCCATGATCTCCTCCGTCCAATCGAGGTTAGGGCCATGGACATCGAAACAAAACTCCAAAAGGCCGATTGCGAGACTGGTCAGAAAAAAGCTCAGCAAAAAGGGCAGGCTAAAAATGGGCCAAAAGGCGATCAGGCCCAAAAGGATCAGGCTGATTCCCGTGATGGGAAGGACGGAAACGAGGTAGGAGGGGATAAACTGAGCCAGGTAGAGGTCCTTTGCGGAAAGAGGAAAGGACTTAAAACTTTCAATTTGCTGAGCGTCCCGAGATACCGCCGATGAGGGGGCGGAACCCATGAGGGCAATCGTCCCAATCCCAGCGCCAATGAGGATGCCAAGGATGAGAGGATCTCCCTGATCCTGAATGAATTCTCTTGCCAATGTCCCAAGCTCAGCCCATTCGAAGCCCTGATTTTGAATCTGATCCCAGTTTTGCAGAAAGGGAAAACTGAAGATAAAGAGCATCCAAAGGGGACTGAAAATACAGGCCAAAACGACATTCATAAAGTAGGCTGAGGTCCGAAAGAGCAGGCGAAACTCCCACTGAAGAAGGGCCTTCCGGGGACTTTTTTCCTTTTTTAACATTTTGTCCTGGGCGGCAAGACTGAGCTTTTTCTCCTTTCCGGCGGAAGAGGTCATCGAAAGGACCACTCGAAAATACAGACCCTGCGCCAGAAAAAACAGAAGGATAAAAAAGGCGGAACTTAAGGCCAGGCTAAATCCGAGGCCTTGGAGAAGACCGCTCCATCCCCCGGCAATCATCTGAATGGATCCTTTCAGGGTGGGAAATAGAAAAAAGGCTCTGTCGATCCCAGTCTTCATGGCGGAAAGGGGAAGCGCGTTTTGGGCCGCGCCATGACCATAGGCTGAGGGAAAAGACCGAAGGAGAATATAGAACAATACCGCTCCGCCGATGCCGATGATTCCGCCAATGAGATTAAAGCGGTCCTTATTTCTTAAAAAGGGAAGGACCTGAAAGAGAAGAAGAAAGACCAGGGCCATCAGCGAGACCAGCCAAAGGGGCAAAAGAAGACAGGAAAAGATCCAGCCCAAAAGGGCGGATACAGAAAATTCCACTGAAAGATAACCCAGCCCTGCCGGCACCCCCAGCAAGGCGGAAATGGATAAGAGGTAAAGGGCTGCTGAGCCTAGCTTGGCCAAAAAAATTTCCGCGGGCCGAAAGGGCATGGCAAGATAAGCTTCAATATCTCGGGCAAAAAAAAGAATCGTCGGGACGGCGACAAAGCTGACCAGGACCGTAAAAAGAAGCATTTGCAAGTTCAAAAAGCCGATCACGGTGGGAAGCTCTCCCGCTGTCTTTCCCGCCAGGCTGATCCCCCGGGCCATAGAGAAAAAGATCCAGCCCAGGTAAAGGAAGCTGAGGGCAATAAGGATGTACCCGCCTGCCTTTTGGGCCTGGGTCTGGGGCTTTTTCTTATTGTTTTTCATGCCAAAAAAATCAAAAGCGTTTTTTAGGCAAATTTTCAGAAGACTAATAAACCGCTTCAACTTCTTCCTCCTCCATCACTTTTGATCCGGTAACGATCAGGAAAATTTCTTCTAGGGATTTTTGCGGATGGTCCGCCTTCAAGGCTTCCAAGGTCCCCGTATAGGTAATTTTTCCTTTGTTGATAATGGCGATCTGATCGCATAGTTTTTCCGCCACGTCAAGGACATGGGTAGAAAAAAGGACCATGTTTCCTTTTTGGGCATGGGCACGCATTTTCTTTTTTAAAAGGTAGGCCGACTGGGGATCCAAACCCGTCATCGGCTCATCCATAATCCAAAGCCGGGGATCGTGCATAAGGGTGGCAATAAGATGAATTTTTTGCCGCATCCCATGGGAGTAAGAGGCAATTTTCTGGCTTACCGCTTCTTCCATTTCGAATTCCTCCAAAAGCGCTCGGAGCCTCGGCCTCCGTTCTTCTTCAGGAACCCGATAGACATCACAGATAAAACGAATGTATTCCATTCCCTTGAGCTGGAGGAAAAGATCGGGATTATCCGAGACATATCCGAATTCTTCCTTTGCCTTTTGGGGATTTTTTGCCAGGTCAATGCCGTTTAGCCGGATTCTCCCGGAATCCGGCTTTAAAATGCCGGTCAGCATTTTAATGGTCGTCGTTTTGCCGGCGCCATTAGGGCCGATAAATCCGGTGATCGTCCCTTCTTTTAAGCGTAAAGTAAGCTGATCTACCGCGATTTTATTGCCATAGGTTTTCGTAATCGAATCAATCTCGATCATAGGGTATCCTTCCGTTTTTCTCGAATTTTTCCTAGTCTTCTTCTCCTCTTTCCATTTCCTTCTGATCGGGAACGTAGCGTCCGTTTTTCCTATGCTGGCGGACACATTCAGTCAAGAGGTATTCAATTTGCCCGTTTACCGATCGAAAATCAGCTGCCGCCCAGCTGGCCAGCTGATGATAGAGATCTTCAGAAATGCGCAGAGGGACCTGTTTCTTTCCCATTTAGAAAAAGAAGAAGGCCCTTTTAGTAAAGGGTCCCCGCATTCACGACGGGCTGGGCATCCCGGTCTCCGCAGAGGATGACCAAAAGGTTTGCGACCATTTGCGCTTTTCTTTCCTCATCAAGCTCTACGATTTGATCTCGTTCCAGCTGAGCAAGGGCCATTTGCACCATAGAGACTGCGCCATCAACGATCATGGCTCGGGCATCAATGATGGCCGATGCCTGCTGGCGCTTAAGCATGACAGAAGCAATTTCCGGCGCATAGGCCAGATAGGTGATCCGGGCGTCGATAATCTCAATGCCGGCTTCTTTAACATGGCCCTGAATTTCTTCTTTAATCCTTCGGGCAACCGTCTCGGACGAGCCGCGAAGACTCCCCTCATCCGCC
>CABTZP010000101.1 GCA_902489375.1 uncultured Tissierellia bacterium
TCAGACGTGTGCTCTTCCGATCTCAGACGAACCTTCTCCGGCACAACGGCATCGGAAGGTGAATCGCTAAGAGTGTGATAGATTGAAATCAAGGGGAGCTGAAGCTTAAGCTTAAGGAGCATGGAGATAAAATCGCTCATGATTTTTTCATTTAAACCGGTCGCTGAAGTGGTCACCAGATTGACCATCAGCTGACCCGTGGAAAGCGCCGCCCGGATAATGCAATAGCGAAGAAGGCCTTCTTTGCTTTGCTTGCGGTAATAGGAAAGATTTCTTTTGCGGAAAAAATCCTCCACGGCCTTTCGAATGGTATTAAAATCGGCCGGCACAATCCGGCAGCCCGGCGTGGGGATAATGTCATAATAATGACCGGGCGAATGAAGGCCCAGCGTAAGGGGCCCTCCCTTTTCCTGATCGCCAAAGGTATATTCCATCTTATTGCGGTAGCCTTCATAGCGGGGAGAGCGGCGAAGGGGAACTGGGATATGAAATCCCGCCTGATCAAAGAGCCTGCGCAGCTGCTGGTTTTTTAACAGGATCTCCCCATCATAGGAAAGATTTTGATAGGAGCAGCCTCCGCATTCCTCAAAGTGGGCGCATTGAGGGGGGACTTCCAAAGGAGATTTTTTGAGCAGATTTAAAAAGTCCACCTCGGTTCGGCCAGACCGGTTCCTTTTTTTCCGCGCCCGGTAAATCTGGCCCGGAAGACCGCCTTTCCCGACAATTTTCCGGCCTTTTGGCCGCTTTTCAAAGGCGGTCTCAATTTCCAAAAACTGGTCAACCGCATCTCTTTGCACCGGAAGAAGCTCTAGCCCATAGGCCTTATCCGGAAATTCCATCGACTCAATCAAGATATCCATTTCTTCTCTATTTTTCCCCATGATTTTCCTTCCTCATTTGCTCTTCAAGCTGACGGATAGACTGAAAATAGCGGATATTTTTCCAGTGCCTGGGCATTAACCGTCGGTAATCCTCTCGGGCAAAACGATCGTCAATAAAAAGGACTCTGCCCTGATCACTTTCTTTTCGAATGACTCGGCCCGCGGCCTGGAGAACCCGGTTCATCCCGGGATAGGTGTACGCGTAATCAAAACCCCGACCGGTTTTTTGGTCGAAATAATCTTTCATTACATTTTGCTCAAAAGATAAACCCGGCAGGCCAACCGAAACGATCACCGCGGAAGATAGCGCTGATCCGGGAAGGTCAATGCCCTCGGCAAAGAGCCCTCCCAGGACAAAAAATCCGGTCACTCCTTCTTTTTCCAGATACTGGTTCAGGACCATCGTCCGCTCCTCCTGATCCAGGCCGGGCTTTTGCGCGAAGATCGGATCTTCATAAGTTTCCTGATAAAGGGTAGCAGCTTCCCGGAGATAGGCATAACTTGGAAAATAGACCATTCCATTGCCCTGATTTTTTTCTTTCCAAAGGTGGATGGCCTGGACCAGGTCTTGAAGGGTCCGGGACCGATCCCGGTAGCGGGTGGAAAGAGAAAGTTGGTAGAGACGGAGATTTTCCGGGGGAAAGGGAGAATCCAGGTGGAGGATCAGGGGGTCCTTTTCCCCGCCGAGAAGATGCACATAAAAATTCATCGGCGAAAGGGTGGCGGAGAAAAAGACCGCCGATCGGACCTTGGAGAGCATTTCCTCAAAAAGAGTCGAGGGGTCCACGCAGAGCGTTTTCCAGATGAGCCTTTCCTCTTCTTTTTCCAGAAGGGTCAAAAAGCCTTCCGTGCGGATCTCTTCAATTTTAAGAAAAGCATGGAGGTCAAAATAGGCCTGGAGCATCTCCTCATAAAAGGGGTCTCCCCGTTCTTTCGATAGGTAAGGGTCCATCGCCCGGGTTAATGCTTTCAGGGAAAAGAAGAGTTCTTCAGAATCATGCGGGCTGACCATTTTTTGATGGCCCCCCTCCTCTAAAAAAAAGTCTTCCAGCGATCTTTTTGCGGCCTCGGCCCGGCGAGCAATTTTTCGGCTGACTTTTCTCTGCTGTCGGTCCCTTTCCTTTTCCTCATCCTTTCCTTTTTGATCCTTTTTTTCAAAAATCTCCTGGATTTTTTCGAGGGTCTGGGAGGAAAGCGAAGCGGAATACATTTCTCTTCCCCGATCAACGAGATTATGGGCTTCATCGACCAACACGACGGAGGACGGCGATTCGCTCTCAAAGGAGCGGCGAAGATAGACCTGGGGATCAAAAAAGTAATTGTAATCGCAAAGGATCAAATCCGAATAGTTCACCATATCCAGCTGAAATTCATGAGGACAAACCTGATGAATTTTCGCGAGCTTTTCGATGGTCTCCCGGTCCAAAACATTTTCCTTTTGGAAAAGATCAAGGATGGCGTCATTGACACGGTCAAAGTGCCCTTTGGCATAGGGACAGTCTATGGGATTGCAGGATACGCGCTCATTTAAACAAATTTTTTCTCTGGCGGTAAGGGTCAGACTTTTGATTTGAACTTTTTTTTGGCCCATAAGCTCGATGGCTTTTTGCGGTTCTCTTTGTGTTGTGGTCCGGGCGGTCAAATAATAGATCTTGTCCGTCCCCAAATGAGCAAGGGAAAGAAGGGCGGGATAAAGGGTCGAGATGGTCTTGCCAATCCCAGTCGGGGCCTCCACAAAAAGAATCTTTCCCTCTTCAATGGCCTGATAGACGCCGACGGAAAGTTTCCTTTGCCCCGGACGGTAGGCTTTGTAGGGAAAGGCCAGGCCCTCCAAGGACCTGTTTCTCTCTTTTCTCCAGGCAAGAAGGGTCCGGGAAAAGTTCAAATACCGAAAAAGCAGGTCTCGGTAAAAGACTTCCAGCTCCTCTTTTAAAAAAGTCTTTTTGATTTTTTTTGTGGAAACGTCTTCATCCAGATTGACATAAGTAAGCTGAACATCAATTTGACTGACCTTTCGAGACTTACAGTAAAAATACGCATAGCACTTGGCCTGGGCCCAGTGGAGGGGATTTCCCTCTCCGTCAAGCGATTCCAGGGGCCGGCTGGTCGATTTGATCTCATCAATCATGGCCGAGCCATCCTTTTCAAAAAGGCCGTCCGCCCGTCCTTCGACGACGAAATGAACTTCCTCCAACTGGGTCCGGTCCAGAAAATAGACTTCTTTCTGATATCCTTCCCCGTAGGCCTTCTGAATCCTTTGATGGGCCCGTATTCCTTCCATCATCCGCTGATTTGACCGATACTGGTTATCAATATCGCCGGAACGCATAACAAAGGTAATGAGTTCTCGCACTCCGATTGTAATTTCCTGACCTGCGCCTGCCACCGAAACTCCTTTACCCGATGCCCCCTGGCCATGGCCAGGAATCTTTTTTTCAATCCTTTTTCCCGAAAAAGGCTTCCAACTTTTGTCATTATAACAAGGAATGACCAGTGGACGCGAAGATCCTAGTAAAATTTCCCAATCCTGGTGAAAAAGGTCGAATTCGGCCAATTTTTAGAAAAAACAAAAGCTTTTCTGTATTATACTTAATGAAAGCCTTTGTTTTCTTCCTCCTGTCGAGCATTTCGAGAACATGAGAAAGAAAGGCTCCCTATACCATTCCGACTGATGTTTTCTGATTTAGGGATCAGAAAACATCAGCGCTTAGCGATAGAAGAAAAAGCCCCCGCAGCAAGAGATGATAAGGAGGGATCCTATGAAAAAGAAACGATTCGCCCTGGTCCTTGTCGCAGGCTCTATAATGCTTACCGCCTGCGGCCATTCCAAAACCTATGATTTAGTTGCCCCCACCGAAGAAATGAAGGCTCTTTTGAACTCCGATTACAAGCCTTCTTTGGAAATAGAAAAAGCGGAGTTTTCCATCCAGGCCATTGCCGATTCTTCTTTGGAACCGGGCGTGATTGTCGAAGTCCAGGAGGGAGAGCCCGGTGTAAAAAAATCGGTTTACCGGACCTACCTGGAAGGTGAAGGCGAGAACAAAGAGGAAAACAAAACACTATTTTCACAGATTATCTTAAAAGAGTCCAAGGCCGAGATTGTCCATTATGGGCCGAAAAAAGACGATTCCGTCAAAGATGGAGACACCGTTGAAGTTGGCACAGCGACGGAAGCTTTAACGGATCAGGATGCGA
>CABTZP010000102.1 GCA_902489375.1 uncultured Tissierellia bacterium
AAAGCCACTTACGAAATTTAAGTGGAGATTCTACAGTCCTAATTTCCCACTTATATTTTGTAAGTGGGAAAAGCCAAGTCTTAAATCCCCACTGATATGGACCTCATTAATTCGTTCTTCCTTTAACATCGACTGAAAACGCTCTACGTTTACAGTAAAGTTTTTACTGTTCATAGACTCCCCTGCCATGTCCAATCTTTTTCTATGGGTTTTTCATGATGGCCCTCCTTGTACACTCGTTTTACTTTCATCTCTAATTTATTCATTTTGAAGGATGTAAATGAGTAAATAGAGATGAAACAACCACCATGTGTCCAAAAAAAGCTTACCACTTCAAAGGCACTGATGGAATATCAGTGTGAATGAAAAGCGCTGATCATCCAAGAAGAATGATCAGAGCAGAAAACGGACAAGCTTCAAGATAAAAACCAGCCCATAGGAAAGGGCCAGCTGGGGAGCAAAGGGAAAGGATTTTTTTCTTCGAACCTCATAGAAAGAGGATTTGATCCGGTTCGCGAATGCCCGGCAGAGGGTGAAAAAGAAGGCAAGGGCCATGATGAACAGGCCATCAAAAAGGCCCGTATATAAAAGAAGAAGGGCCAACATTTTGGCATCCCCCATGCCCATGCTCTTGCGGCTGATCAGGGAGAGGATGACGAAAAAAGCAAGGCCCAGCCCGCCACTTAAAAGTCGGCCAAGCCAAATGCGAACAAATACATGAGGAGCAAGGGGAAAGCGGCCTTTTTTTGCCAGGATACTGCAAAATAGGGTGAAAAGCCCATATAAGAATAGAAAGAAGAAAAGCCTGGCGTTGGAAATTTTACAGGTTTTTTCATCCTCCCGGGCGGCTAGTACCAGGAAGATCAAAAATAAGACTAAGGGGATGTAAAAAATGACCATGACCGCCTCCTCCCGCGCTTCAAGAATAGGTTATCATGATCAAATGTTTTATTGGCTTCCAAAAGATCCCCTCTTTCGAAGAAAAGGTCTCAATCTATGCTTTTTGCTATGCTTTTTGGAAAAGAAAGATGATCTTACGAGGGATCCTCCTCTTCAGGGAAGTTTAAGGAAAGGCTCTGCCCATCACTGGCAAAGGAAACCTTGGGATTAATGGCCTTAATTGCCTTTTCGTAGTCCCTTTGGTTGCGGAAGGAGGGACTGTAGTGGGTAAGCCAGACCTTGTGGGCGCCGGACTTTTTCGCAAGCGCGGCTGCTTCCTGACTGGTCATGTGGTGTTTTTCCACCGCCGACTGGTGCTTTTCCGGGTCCCCGTAGATTCCTTCTGTGATCAAAAGATCAACATCTTTGGCGGCATCTTCGAGTTTTTTACAAGGCCGGGTATCCGTCGCGTAAACCAAGGAAATGCCCCTTCTGGGTGGACCGGAAACCTCTTGAGGATGGATCTTTCGCAGGCCCATACGGACCGATTCCCCGGCCTGAAGCTTCTTCCAATCGGCTAAAGGAACCTGAAGAGCCCTGGCCTTCTCCGGTAAGAACTTCGGCCGCCGGGGAATGTCAAAGCGGTATCCATAGCAGGAAATATTGTGTTTCACAGGAAAGGGGTGAATCTGCACGCCGAAATTTTCGAGATGATCTTCCTTGACTGAATGGAAAATCACATCAAAAGGCACCGCCATGACAACGCAAAGCTGGGAGACGACCGATTCAATAAAGCCAGGGCCGATGATATGAACCGGATCGCTTCTCCCTTCCGTCCCCATCGAGGAAAGAAGGCCTGAGATCCCCGCGACATGGTCCCCGTGAACGTGAGTAAAGCAGATGACATCAATGGAGTGCATGGACCAGCCATATTTGCGGATGGCCACCTGGGTCCCCTCCCCACAGTCAACGAGAATGGAATGACCATTGTAACGCAGAAGAAGAGCGGTGAGATGGCGGCCAGGCAGAGGCATCATCCCCCCAGTCCCTAAAAGACAAACGTCCAGCATAATTATTCCTTCCTATCCGGATGGGCCCCATCGATAAAGCTTTTAAGGACCTCTACGTCTTCCACATGAATCCCAGATTGTCCGACCCGGTGGATATAGCCCTCTTTTTGAAGCTGACCAATCTTCCGGCTGACGGTTTCTCGTCTGAGGTTAATCGATCCCGCAATTTCATCCACAGTCAGATTCACATCTAAAACCTGATTTTTCAAGGTCTGATAATAGAGGAAAGAGGCCAGACGAACCAGAGCGTCATTTTCAAAAAGAAGGGCCGCTCTTTCATTGGCCAGGCGAAGTTTCCGGCTCATGGCGCCCATCATCTTCATCATAGCTTCCGGCTCATCGTATAAAAAGCGCATAAAATCATCCCGGCGAATCACACAAACCAGGGTATCCTCCATGCAGGAGGCGCTGTAGGGGTAGACGGTATTTTCTAAAAAGAATTCCTCGGCCAGCGTGTCCTGGGGGCCCAGGATTTCAAAAATCGTTTCTTTGCCTTCTGTATCAAAGCTGTGAAGCTTCACCCGTCCCATATGGATAATGTACAGGGACCGGGCCAGGTCCCCCTGGCGGAAGATCAGCTCCCCTTTTTCATATAAATTATGCTTGGCCAGGGAAGAAAAAGCGTTTTGCTTTTCCCTGGGCAAGGAGGAGAAAAGATCGATTTCTATGGTGCAAAGCTGGCAGCCGCGAATGCAGTGGTTCGTTGTCATCCTATTCTCCTTGTGCTGGAAAAAGCCCGTCCTCAGTCAAGATCAAAGACGCCGGCTGGTCCAAGGGCCCGGCGGGAAGAGTGGGATCAAGAAGCTTTTTGGGACAGGCGACCAGGACGATCCCGGAAAAGTCGGCTAAAAAGCGGTCATAAAAGCCACCTCCCTTTCCCAGTCTTTGTCCCTTCCAATTCGCGCTAAGACAGGGGGCATAAATCAAATCCAGCTTCTTTTTCTCCACAACCGGGCAGGAGGGCTTAGGCTCCATAATGCCATAGGCTCCGATCTCCAAATCGCTTAGATGAAAAATTTCAACCGCCTCCATCTGCCCCTTATTTAGACACCGAGGAAGAGCCAGTCTTTTTCCGTCCTTAAGGATGCGTTCCAAAAGATAGAAGCTGTCCGCTTCTCTTTTCATGCTCGCGTAGGCAAAGAATACCGATGCCTGAGCATAGCAGTCCGAGGCGAGAAAATGGTCCGCCATCTTTTTTCCTGCTTCCTGAAAATACGAAAGGGGAAGGCTTTTTGCTCGGTCCAAAAGGACTTTTCTTCGGTTCGCCTTTTCCCTTTGCAAGGGGCCTTTTGGATTTTGAAAAATAGGATTCATTTTCATCGGTTGCGCACACATTTTCGTCCCCCGGGACTCGCTCCTTGCTTTATTATTCGCACTCAAAAGAAGGGCGCTCAGACCAAGACGATTCCCCTTGCCCTTCTTTTTCATTCCCATAGAAAATGCTAAGCGGTTTGGATTCGTTTTCCAAAGAATCCACCTGTTTTTGAATTTCCCGGTATGCCCGGTCCACTCTTTCTCGTTCCTTTTCCTTCAGTTCTTCCGCCCTCGGTCCCCCTGTCCGATACTCGTCGACCAAAAGCGGCTGATAAAGCAGGCCCTCCTGATCACGGCTTTCCCGGACCCAAAGCGGATGAATGCGGACCTCTTTCCATTCTACCGGACCTTCCCCCAGCTTTTCCACCTTGATCTCCACCAAAACAGACTGTTCTTCCCGAAAGTCCGAAAACTGCCCGTATCTTTGCATGGAGATGAAATTTCCACAGGCATAAAGGACAAAGCCTTTTCGGCCGTCAGAAGCCTCAATCCACTCGCAGGGCTGAATCACATGAGGATGATTTCCGATCACCGCATCCGCTCCCCAATCAATCATCTTTCGGGCAAGAGATCGGAAGAGCACACGTCTGA
>CABTZP010000103.1 GCA_902489375.1 uncultured Tissierellia bacterium
AATACAACTAAAACATTCATTCCTGCCAGCGCCGCAATCAAAACGAAGAGATAGGGAATGATTTTCAGGACGTTATAGGGAAGATTTTTTACCGCCGGAGGATGATCTGGACGGCCAAAAGCCACAAGTAAAGCAAAGGTCACTGCTGCCGCGATCAGGGCGATAATCAGGTTCATCCGAAATTTATCGCGCATCTCCACCCCTTGGGATCTTGTTGCCGCGATCGTTGTATCCGAAATAATGGAAAGGTTATCCCCAAACATGGCCCCGCCGAGACAAGCGCCCGCTGTAAGATAAATATTGAGATTGGCCTTGGAAGCAAGACCGACCGCAACGGGCACGACCGCCGCAATGGTCCCCATGGAGGTTCCCATAGCAAGGGATAAAAAAGAAGAGATCAGAAAAATGCCCGCAATCAATAAGTTCGAAGGAATTTTCGTTAAGGCTAGGTTTACCGTCGATTCTACCCCACCCATGGCATCCGAGCAGGAAGAAAACGCGCCCGCTAAAATATAGATCAGGCACATGACCATGACGTCCTGATCGCCCATGCCTTTAATCAGTGCGCCCAGTTTTTCTTCCATGGTCCCCTTGTGAATGGCGAAGGCGAAAGCGATGCCAATTAAACAGGCTAGCAGAATGGGAAACTGGTAAAAAGCCATTTCCACCCCTTGAGTGGAAAGGGAAATGCCTACGCCCAGATAAAGCCCAATGAAGATGACGAAGGGAATCAGGGAAATGCCTGATTCTCTCGGCGCTTGTTCAAGCCGGTTTTTCTCGTCCATAATGACTCCTTTCAGGATTATTCCAATAAAATTGTCAATCCGATGGTAAAATCATACCACGTTTTGATGGGCTAGGGGACCAGGCGAATCTGATAAACGGTTTCCATCCTGGCCGGAACCGAGCTTTCCGGGCGAAGCTCCTCTACCTTTCCATCAAACCAGATTTGAAGGGTCTTTCCTTTTAACGCTTCGCTGGAAAAATCAATTGGCCCGGACTCCTTAGGAGCTTCTTTTCCCGAATCCCTTTCCTTTTCCCCATTTTCTTTCCCCGGCGGGGGATATTTTGAAGGATCAAAGTCTTTCAGGGGGATGTCCACGGGCTTTAAACGGCTGATGTCCTCTTCTTCCGCGAAGCCCTGAAAAAAAATCCAGGAAAACTCCTGAGGAACTTCTGTGATGGCGATCCGCAAAGGATCCCCGACTTCCAGAACTTTTCCCTTTACCCAGGCGACATCTTCCGGCATCTCTTTGAGTTCATTTCCTTCTTCCATAAAAATATAAAAGCCATCATCCATCTGCGCGTCAAGTCGATGAAGGGCAAATCCCGCCTGATAGTGTTTCGCTCCCTTAAAATTTACCTGACCGTCTTTTTCCGGCCTTTTTCCTTCCTCTATCCATTCGCTGAATTCTCCATCTGGAGTTCCACATCGGGGCGAAGAGCTGCGAAGGCCGGTCTCTTTATAGACCTTGCCTTCAATCTGAAACATCTTGACTGGAGAGGGGGCTTTTCCCTTCTCTTCCTCTTCTTCGCTGACGCGGACACTTGAAAAAGGCGTCTGTGGCTCCTTTCCCTGTTCGGGCCGGGAACAGGCCACAAGAAGGAGAGAACAAATAAAGGCCAGTGTCCAAAAAGCCATCTTTCTTATTCTTCGGGTCATTCCATCCTCCTTTACCAGCCGCCGCTTGCTCCGCCGCCGCCGGAAGAACCGCCGCCAAAGCCGCCGGAAGATCCCCCGCCAAAACCGGTGAAAATGTCGGAATCAGTGAAAATGTCGGAATCAGTGAAAATGTCGGAATCATTATCATCATCGATAAAGGGATACGATCCTCCGATATATGAGCCCCCGTAAGCGTTTTCTCTCCTGATCTTCGCGAATACGCCAATCATAATCAGCGCGAAAACAATGAACGCAAACCCATAGGAAAACTCTTCTTCCTCTTCTTCATGAATCTTATTTTTAATTTCTTCCGGATCTTCTCCCTGGAAGCTCAAGCCGTATTCGGTGTAGATCCTCCGAAAAATGGACTCTGATGCGTCTCGGATCCCCTGGTCATAGTCCCCTTTTTTAAAGGGCGGCGCCAGCGTATTTCGGATGATGGATCCGCAGGCTCCGTCGGTAATGGTCCCTTCAAGACCATAGCCCACCTCAATTCGCATTTTGTGATCATTGATGGCAACCAAAAGCAAGACCCCGTTGTTCTTTTTCGAATCACCGATTCCCCACTTGCGAAAAAGCTGGTTGCAAACTTCTTCAATGCTCTCCCCTTCCAAGGTCGGGACAATGGCAACGGCATACTGGGCGCCGGTTTCTCTTAGCCCCTGGTTTTGCTCTTCAATATAGGTTCTGGTCGAATTGCTGATGATGCCGACTTCGTCATAAACAAAATCCTCCTTCCGATTTTCCGGCAACCGGTAGGCCAGGCTTTCAAAGGGCAAGAGGAGCGTAAGGAAAAATACAAGAAGTAGGGTGAAAGAAAATTTTCGTCTGTTCATGGATTCCTCCTTATTCCCTTTCTATATCGTATTATAGGAAAACCAGCTTTTTTTGTTAAAACTTTACCTGAGGAGAATTTTCACTTCCGGGCGCTGCCTTGAAGGGGACCTTTTCTTCAAAGCCAAAGATTCCTGCATAAATATTGTTTGGGAACCGCCGGCGATTTTTATTAAATTTCATTACCGCTTCATTATAATCCCTTCGCGAAACCGCAATGCGGTTCTCCGTCCCTGCCAGCTCATCCTGAAACTGAAGAAAGTTTTCGCTGGCTTTAAGGTCGGGATAGGCCTCGACCGCGACATTAATTACTTTACTCAGTTCCTGGTCCAACTGGGTATACTCATCCGGGGTTTTTGCCGCCTGATAGCCGGCTCTGAGCTTGGCAATATCGGTCAGAACACTTTCTTCATGCTTGGCATAGCCTTTAACCGTTTCCATCAGGTTCGGGATCAAATCTGCCCTTCTCTGATACTGGGCCTCGACATTGGCCCAGGCATTTTTAACTTCCTCATCCAATTTGACCAGACCGTTATATTTTCCGACGGCGCTGATGGCGAAAAAAAGCACCACAGCAAGGACAAAGATCAAAACTCGGCTCACGCCTTTTCCATTTTTCTGCATTTTTTCTTTTCCTTTTCTTTTTTTATTTTTGATTTCCGGCATCCCGCCTTCTCCTCGTAAGCTTTGACGCCGTAATTCAAAGAGTCCATTCCTGCTATTTTTTATACCCTTTTTTCATTCTTGTGATAGACTACGATTGTTTAAAGGATTCCTTTAAACACTGACCATTGAAACGGTTTTTGGAGGAGAGCCTTTCGCATCCTACCCCTAAAAAACCGCTGCAAGCTTTTGTTACGCGCCGTATCCAGGCGGAACGGCAGCAGGAGGTTAAAATGAATCATTCTCATTACGCTCAACCCGTCACTCAACAGCCCGTCACTAAGGGCCGAAGGATCGCAACCATCGCCGTTCTGGCGGCCATGATCGTGGTTCTGCAAACCGTCGCCAGCGGATTTCACCTTGGTCCCTTTCCCATTACCTTATCACTTATCCCCATTATTATTGGCGCCGTCCTCTACGGACCGGCTGCCGGCGGCATTCTTGGCGCTGTTTTCGGTTTAGTCGTTGTAAGCGCCGTGGTGACCGGCGCCGATGCCGGCGGCTTTGTAATGTTTGGCATCCATCCCATAATCACGGTTCTCGTCTGTATCGGAAAAAGCACCGCGGCAGGGATCGTTTCCGGCCTTTTCGCCAAAAAAATTTGTCCAAAAAATTTTAAC
>CABTZP010000104.1 GCA_902489375.1 uncultured Tissierellia bacterium
AAACAGGAGAATACCATGAAAACGAATGCAAAACTAAATGCAAAAAAAATTGCCGTCATCGGGGCCCTGTCTGCCATCGCCCTGGTTTTGGTTGGACTCATTCGCATCCCGATCGTGCTTTTTTTAAGCTATGAGCCCAAAGACGTTGCCATTATGCTGGGCGGCCTGATCTTCGGCCCGATGACGGCGCTTGCGGTATCCGTCATCTCCTCCACCCTGGAGATGGTCTTTTTGAGCAATACGGGCATTGTCGGCTGGTTTATGAACGTCCTTTCCACCGTGGCCTTTACCTGTACTGCTTCCTATATTTATACAAAAAAGCGGACGATGAAAGGAGCCATTATCGGCCTTTTAACCGGATGGAGCCTGATGATCCTGGTCATGCTCCTTTGGAATTACCTGATCACCCCCCTTTACATGGGGGTTCCCCGGGAAGCTGTCCTCAAACTTCTTCCCACCGCGATCCTGCCATTCAACCTTTTTAAAGGGGGAATCAACATCGCCTTGACCCTGCTGCTGTATAAGCCAGTCATTACCGCCTTGCGGAAAAAGCAAATTGTCGCGGGATCTGCCGGCCCGGGCCAGGGCAAGGATTCGTTAGGCGTCATCCTTATTGCCGCCGTTCTGATTGTCAGCTCCGTTCTTTTGGTTCTGGCCGTCAATGGAAAATTTTAAGCCGCCCATGGAAAATTCTATTTTTTCCGCTTTTCGATTTGCAGGATTTCATCTCCTGTTTTATAATTCTTGTATTCCCGATCATTCCTCTTCACTGAAGGGGAATATGGAAAATTAGCTCAGTTGGTTAGAGCACCACGTTCACATCGTGGGGGTCCAGGGTTCGAGTCCCTGATTTTCCAAAAAAGCCGGTGTCCGGACGATCTTTCGTCTGGACACCGTTTTTGATCAAGCGCCGCCTGTAGGCGGCATTTTTTTGCGCTTTTTTCCGCATTTTTCCTCTGCCCCTGACCAGGGCGTAAAAAGGCAACTTTTTCAGGATGCCGGACTCCGCCTTTTTTTCCACACAAAAAGGGCCCGGTCATCAGACCAGGCCCCTTCCATCCGAATGGATTCACCGTTGAAATTCGAGTTTAAATTTGATTGCGCTTCTTCTAAAATTAGTCTTCTACCTTTGTTACCAGCGTTGCACAGCCCATACCGCCGCCGATGCAAAGAGTCGCCAAGCCCTTCTTCGCTTCGGGACGCTTGAGCATTTCATAGATTAAGGTGGTGAGAATCCGGCAGCCGGAAGCGCCGACCGGGTGACCCAGAGCAATGGCGCCGCCATTGACATTGACGATATCCGGATTAAAGCCGAGATCCTTGATAACCGCGACCGACTGGGTTGCGAAAGCTTCATTCGCCTCTACCAGGTCCAAATCCTCAACCGTAAAGCCAACCTTGTCCATCAGCTTGCGGGTCGCTGCGATGGGGCCGATTCCCATGATCTCAGGGGGAACGCCGGCTAAAACGCCTTCTTCCCAGTAAACCTGTCCCTTGACACCCAGTTCCTTGGCCTTTTCTTCGCTAATGACGACGATTGCCGAAGCCGCGTCATTGATCGAAGAAGCGTTGCCAGCGGTAACCACGCCGCCGTCCTTCTTAAAGGCAGGGCCTAACTTGGCCAGAGTTTCCATATTTTGACCATGGCGGACGCCTTCATCGGTATCGATAACGGTGACCTTACCGTGTTTTCCAGCAATTTCGACCGGTACGATTTCATCCTTGAAGCGTCCGGAAACCTGAGCCGCCTCTGCCTTGTTATGGCTCTTCATGGCAAATTCATCCAGCTCTTCCCGGGTCAGTCCGTATTTTTCCGCGACGTTTTCCGCCGTGATGCCCATGTGATAATTGTTAAATGCGTCCCAGAGACCATCATTGACCATGCAGTCGACCATCGTCGCGTTCCCTAAACGGTAACCGAAGCGGCCCTTGGTCAAAGCATAAGGAGCTCTGGACATATTTTCACAGCCACCAGCGATGACAATGTCACAGTCTCCATCACGGACCAGACGGGCAGCCATATTCACGGCTTCAAGGCCGGAACCGCAAACGATATTGACCGTCATTGCGGGAGTAGTGTAGGGGATCCCCGCGTTCATCGAAGCCTGGCGGGCAACGTTTTGACCCTGCGCGGCCTGAAGAACGCAGCCCATGTAGACCATGTCAACCTGATCAGCGGGAACGCCTGCGCGCTTTAACGCTTCACGAATAACGATTTCACCGAGTTTTGCGGCCGGAACATCCTTGAACTGTCCGCCCATTTTGCCGATTGCGGTACGAACGGCGCCTGCGAGCATAACTTTTCTTGTCATTGATTTCTCCTTATTTGATAAGTTTCATTACAGCCGGCATCAACAAGAAAAAGGAGGCCGCCTGAAAACCGACGGATGTCGAACGCGAAAAGATCCTCCCTGATCCGATTGATATACCGCTTAGTTTATACCCAAATGTGCATTTTTCAAAGATCTTCCTTCATTTTTTTTGCCCGTTTTATTCGTCATTTCCCGGTTTAAATTCGGCGGCTATTTTTTTCGCACCACCATCATATGTGATATATTAATGATTGAGATTGTGGGCCAGGGTCGGTCTGAGCACCCCTGAAGCCCGCACGAACGACAGATGTAGAAAAGGTTTTCACGCTGGCATAAAAAAACAAGGAGGATTTATGAAAGATTACCAGAAAGAGTATCAGCAAAAATTATGCACCCCGGAAGAAGCCGTCAAATTGGTTCAAGACGGAGACTGGGTCGATTACGGCTTTGCCCTGGCAACGCCCAAGCTTCTGGATCAGGCGCTGGCTGCCCGAGCGGAAGAATTTAATCAGGTCTTCATGCGCGGCTGCCTGATTTACCATCCCCTGGCCGTTCTTGAAGCCGATCAAAGGCTGGGCAGACCGGTTTTTAACTGGAACAGCTTCTTTATGCAGGGCCAGGACCGAAAGCTTATCCAGGATGGATACACCTCCTTTATCCCCGGCCATTTCTCCATGTTCGGCCAGTATTACAAAAATGAAAACTGCATTGATCGCGTAGACGAACTCTTCATCCAAGTCTGCCCGATGGATGAAAATGGAAACTTCAACTTAGGACCCACCAGCGCCATTTCCATGGAAGTCATTCTGCGGGCCAAAAAGATCATCGTTGAAGCCAATAAAAATCTCCCCCGCGTGTATGGATATTCCGATGACCATATCAACATCGCCGATGTCGCGGCCGTTGTCGAATCCGACGAGCCCCTGGACACCATCCCCAGCATTGAACCGACCGATATCGACCGCAAGATTGCCGGCCTGATCATGGAACACATTCATGACGGTGATACTCTCCAGCTGGGCATTGGCGGAATGCCCAACGCCGTTGGCTTTATGATCGCTGACTCCGACCTCAAAGATATCGGAATTCACACGGAAATGTATGTCGATTCCTTTATGGCCATGACCAAGGCGGGCGTCGTCACCGGCATGAAAAAACCGATTAACCGCGGCAAGCAGGTCTTCACCTTCGCCCTGGGCTCCCAGGATCTCTATGACTGGATTGACAATAACCAGGTCCTGATGACCGCTCCCGCCGAATACTGCAATAACGGATACCTCGTCTCGACCATTCCGAATTTCATTTCGATTAATAACGCCGTCAATATTGATCTCTTCGGACAAATTAACGCTGAGACCGCAGGCCCCCGTCAGATCTCCGGAACCGGCGGCCAGATCGACTTTGTCCACGGCGCCTCCCTTTCTCCGGGCGGAATGTCCATCATCGCCATGTCTTCCACCCATTAC
>CABTZP010000105.1 GCA_902489375.1 uncultured Tissierellia bacterium
ATAAAAAAAGAACAAGAAAAAAATGAAAGCGCAAGTGAAATCTAAAGGGGGGGGCAAGAAAGTTCGTGTAGAATACCCGATCTTGGGGTAAATGTGATTATGATCAATGATTGACCAAGCCGAGATCGGTAGAGTAAGAAGGTGAAAAATACAAGGTCTTAGAAAAAAACTGGTCTTAGCCGAAGGCGGATGACCCTGGCAATTTAGCCGTTGATCCGCATGCCTTTAGGGTTTGAGAGAATAAAGATTGGACGAAAATCTGAGATAAATAAAGGAGAAGGAAAGCCAATGTCAAATTTACTGGAAGTAAAAGATTTAAGGGTTAGCATCGATGATCGGGAGATTTTAAAAAAAGTAAGCCTGACGATCCGTCCGGGAGAAATTCATGTGCTGATGGGACCGAATGGGGCAGGAAAGTCAACCCTTGCCAACGCGATCATGGCCCATCCCAAATACAAAGTCACAGGGGGAGATATCCTCTTTAAGGGAGAAAGCGTCCTGGAAAAGACGACCGATGAAAGAGCAAGGATGGGCATCTTCATGTCCTTTCAAAGTCCTCAGGAAGTGCCCGGCATTACCGTTGAAGACTTCCTTCGTTCCGCCAAAGCCGAACACACCGGAAAAAATCCTTCCGTTTTGAAATTTGGAAAAGAGGTCGTCAAGGATTTGGAAGATCTGGAAATGGACGATGACTATGCTTCCCGTTACCTCAATGTGGGCTTTTCCGGCGGGGAGAAGAAAAAGACGGAAATTCTTCAGATGAAGATTTTAAATCCGGAATTTGTCATGCTAGACGAAACGGATTCTGGCCTGGATGTGGACGCTGTCCGCGTGGTATCCCGGGAAGTGAATCACTTTTTAGAGGAAAATAAGTCCTGTATGATTATTACGCATATTTCCTCCATTTTAAAATCCCTCAAACCAGACTTTGTCCATGTGATGATGGACGGACAAATCGTCAAAGAAGGCGGCCCTGACCTGATCCCCAGAATCCAAAAAGAAGGTTATGGATGGATTCGGGAAGAACTGGGCCTTTCGCCTGCGGAAGAAGATAAGGAGGAAGCCGATGCAAGATAAACGGGAAGCTGATGCCCTTCTTCGCCAAAAGCAAAGGAAGGCGGAAAGGGAGGAGCGCAGAAAAAACCGCAAGCGCAAAGCCGCCTTTCTCCCTGAAATTCAGACAATGGGAACGGAAAAGACCAACTTTACCGATCAGGCAAAAACAAAATTCCGGACGGAAAATGGACTCAATGAAAACACCGTTCGTCAAATTGCCAAGGAAAAAAATGAGCCGGATTGGATGCTGGAAAACCGCCTGAAGGCGCTCAAGCTGTACGAAGAGCTGCCGAACCCCATTTGGGGACCGGATATCAGCGCGGTTGATATGAATCAAATTGCCGCTTATGTCCGCCCGGACGCGCAGAAAGCGCAAAAATGGGATGACGTGCCTGAGGAAATTCGGGACACCTTTGTGAAACTCGGCGTGCCGGATGAAGAGATCAAGTACCTGTCCGGATTGGGCGCCCAGTACGATTCGGAGATCGTCTATCACAATTTAAAAGACTACCTGCTGGACCAGGGCGTAATTTATACCGATATGGATTCTGGCGTAAAAGAATATCCAGACCTTGTCCGGGAACATTTTTCCAAGCTGATCTCGCCCAGTCTTCATAAGTATGCGGCCTTGCATTATGCCGTCTGGTCCGGAGGGGCCTTTATCTATGTGCCGGAAGGGGTGGATGTGGACATCCCCCTACAAAGCTACTACCGGTTCAACGCGGCCGGAGCCGGTCAATTTGAACACACCCTGATCATCGTTGAAAAAAACGCATCGGTCCATTTCATTGAAGGCTGCTCGGCGCCTAAATATAACGTGGTCAACCTTCATGCCGGCGCGGTAGAAATTTTCATCCGGGAAGGCGGGAAAATGCGTTTTTCGACCATTGAAAACTGGGCGAAAAATATGTATAACCTGGGGACCAAGCGGGCTTTGGTTGAAAAGAATGGGAAGATGGAATGGATTTCCGGCTCCTTCGGTTCGGCCTGCACCATGCTCTACCCGGCTTCCATCCTGGTGGGCGAGGGCGCTTCTTCGGAATACACCGGAATCACTTTCGCTTCCAAGGGACAGGAACTGGACACGGGTGCTCAGGTGATGCACTATGCGCCGAACACCTATTCCACGATTAATTCCAAGTCGATCGTAAAAGATGGGGGAAAAGCCTATTATCGTGGGACCGTGGATATTGGCAAAAACGCCCAGGACGCCAAATGCTCCACCTCCTGCGAATCCTTGATTTTAGACACCCGCTCCCACTCAACAACAATCCCCTCCATCCGCATTGCCAATGATTCGGTGGACATGGGCCATGAAGCCAAAATCGGCCGAATTGACGAAGAAACGATTTTCTATTTGATGAGCCGGGGAATTCCGGAAGAGGAAGCCAAGGCCATGATCGTTCGGGGCTTTGCGGAACCCATTACCAAGGAACTTCCCATGGAGTATGCAGTCGAAATGAATAACCTCATTAACCTCGAGGTAAAGGGGGCCATCGGATGATGCCATATCATAAAGAAAAAGACCGGGGAAGTCTGCTTCCCGTTTTAACCAACCGTTATCTTAAGGTCAATGATACGAAGACCGGCTATGAAGAAGAAAGAGAAGCCGGCGAATTTCAGGTCAGCCTTTTTCCCAATAAAATTATGCCTCTGAAAGAAGGCTTTGACCGGGACTTTCAGAAGAATCTCCGGGGAATTTCGCCGGAACTGGTTGAAGAGGCTCGAAAGAAGGCAAACTATAAGAATTTTATGGAAATTCATGAGTGCGAGTCCTACCAGGTCCATTTTACGCTGAATCAGGATCAGCCTCAGCTCATTGATTACCATCAAGTTACGGTTCCTGCCGGGCAGATCGGGGCCCTGACCCTGATCCTGGAAACCAAGGAGGATGGGCCCCAATACCGAAACGGCCTACTTGAAATCGACCTTCCCGAAGATAGCCAGCTGGACCTCATCCTGGTCCATAAGGTCTCCGCCCAAACGATCAACAACTTCTCGCTCGTAGCCAATCTCGCCGATGGCGCGTTTTTAAAGGTTACGGAAGTGGAAATGGGACAGGGAAAGACGAATTTCTACTATTCCCCGGACCTCCTGGGCTATGAATCCGGTACCGATGTTTCGACGGCTTTCCTTGGTCAGAACCAGGCTGAATTCGACCTTTTTTATCACCTGCGATTCATTGGGGAGTATTCGACTGGACATATTGAAGCCAATGGCGCCCTGTCGGATCAGGCAAAAAAGAGTTTCCGCGGCACCTTAAATTTTGAAGAAGGCTGCGTTGGCGCCTCAGGCGACGAGGCGGAATTTACCATTCTAAACTCGGCCGAGGCGAGGTCTGTAGCGGTACCGGAGCTGATCTGCAAGGAGAATGAAGTCACGGGAAATCACGCCTCTTCGGCCGGCCGGATTGATGAAGACCTTCTTTACTATTTCCTCTGCCGGGGAATTCCAGAAGAAGAGGCGAGAAATCTGATCGTGGAAGCAAAAATGATTCCCACCTTCGACCGGATTCCCGATCCAGAACTGAGAAGCGCACTGAAAAAAGAAATTCGCCAAAGGAGTGTGGCAAGCCATGAGATTTGATTTTGAAGAGGAAAAGAGCCAGGCCAAGGCCCTGGAATCCATTGAAAAAATTCTCCAGGATCCGGGATATGACCTGGAGAAGGTCCGCGCTGACTTTTCTTACCTGAAAATGAAGGATCCAGCCATTATCTA
>CABTZP010000106.1 GCA_902489375.1 uncultured Tissierellia bacterium
TCAGACGTGTGCTCTTCCGATCTATGCGAAGTGGGACGTGGAAGCGCCCGACGATAAGACCATCAAAGTTACCCTGCCGGTCAATGTTCCTTACTGGAACGAGCTTTTAGCTTTCCCGACTTTCTTCCCGGTTCGTGAAGATGTCGTCAAGAGTGCGGATTGGGCAACCAAACCGGAAACCTATGTTGGCAACGGCGCCTACAAGATGGTCAAATGGGATCACAATTCGGTCATTGGCCTCGAAAAGAACGAGAATTACGTTGATGCTGATAAGGTTACCATGCCGAAACTGAGCTTCTACCTGTCAGATGATGCCCCCAACCAGCTTTCGAACTTCAAAAATGGAGATTGGCAGCTGATTGACGATGCGCCCTCTCAGGAAATTGATGCTTTAAAGCAGGAATATGGCAGCCAGTTCCATGTTACCCCACAGATCGGGACCTACTATGTTTGCTGGAACGTTAATAAGAATTTACTGCCCAAAGACAGCAAGTTAACCGGAGTCGAAGCTGAAGCCGCGAACGAAGAGATCCGTAATGCGCTGAGCCTTGTTATTGACCGGAATCACATCGTTAAGGAAATTGGAAAGGCAGAACAGATTCCTGCGTCTGCTTTTGTTCCTTCCGCGATGCTTGAGACCGATAAGACGACTCCCTTCATCAACAATGCCGGCCCCAAGGACTTCCTCGGATACTTTGATGTAACTCCCGAAGCTTTTGAAGGCAACTACAACAAAGCCATCGAAGTTTTGAAGAAATACTACACCTTCGACGAAGGCAGCAAAAAGTTCACCAATGCACCCACCCTCAATTATCTCTACAACACCTCCGAAGCGCACAAGGCGATCGGTGAATACATCCAGGCCTGCTTCGACAACATCGGAATCCCCATGAACATGGAGAATCAGGAATGGGCAACCTTCCTGGAGACCCGTAAGTCCGGAAACTTCTATGTTGCCCGTAACGGCTGGATCGCTGATTACAATGACCCAATCACCTTCCTGGATATGTGGATCACCGCTTCCGGAAACAATGATATTCAGTACGGCAAGGGCGCTCACAAAGACCTCAAACATTACAGCGTCGACTGCTCAGACCTTGGCGTCGATCTGAAGGTTGAGAACGGAACCTGGGCTGAGACCTATGACAAGCTGATCAGCATGATTAAAGCGACCGGTGATAATGATCTGCGCTACAAGCTCATGCACAAGGCCGAAGATATGCTAATGAGCACCGGCTGTGTCACGCCGCTTTACTTCTACACCGACATTTATATGCTCGATGGAAGCGTCCAGGGATTCTACGACAACCCACTGGGAATGAAGTACTTCAGCAAGACCACTTACGCGAAATAACAGAAAATAGATGAAAAGCCGGAATTTTCCGGTAGGCGGACAGAAACTCATATCCGCTTTTGTCCCGCAAAAAAGATCCTGTCTTTTTCGAAAGGCAGGATTTTTTTTGTTTAAAAATCCTCTTTCAAAGCCAGCTCGCCGTCAAAAAGACTGATTGATTAAAAGGGGGGCGGGTATGGTGTAAAAAGTTAGGGAAAGGTTTATCGATAAAATAAAAAACGTTCAATCAATCCGTAAGCTAGCGCTATGGGTTTTATAGAAAGGAAGTAAAGATGTATTCCATTGAAGCGATTGGCAACACCCCCCTCATTCAGCTCAAAAAGATAGGCGAAGGAAGAATCTATGTCAAACTGGAAAAAAATAACCCCGGAGGATCCATTAAAGATCGACCGGCTTTTTATATGATTCAAGAAGCCATAAAAGAAGGAAAATTAAAGGATGGGATGACCATCGTTGAACCAACCTCCGGCAATACCGGGATTGGTTTGGCCTGGATCGGACGAGCTCTGGGTTTTTCCGTTGTCATCACGATGCCTTCCTCCATGTCCATCGAAAGGCGGAAGATGGTTAAAGCGCTTGGCGCGGATCTGATCTTAACCGGGGAAGGCGGCATGGGCGCAGCCGTTCAAAAGGCAAAGGAACTCGCAAAAAGGCCTGGCTATTATCTGCCTGACCAGTTTAACAATCCGGCTAATCCCCTGTCCCATTATGAAACGACCGGGCCGGAAATCTACCGGGACCTTCCTGAAGTCTGTGGCTTTGTCGCCGGCTTCGGGTCGGGAGGGACTGTCTCCGGCGTGGGAAAGTTCTTAAAAGAAAAAAATTCGAAGATCAAGATCTGGGCTGTGGAACCAGAAGAGTCCCCGCTTTTAACCCAAGGAAAGACCGGCCCTCACGAACTGGAGGGCATCGGGGCAAATTTTATCCCGGGCTGTCTGGATCAAGAGCTGGTCGACCAGTTTCTGACGGTTTCGACAGAAAAAGCGGAAGAGATGACCAGAAAACTCGCCAAAGAAGAGGGATTGGCCTGCGGGGTCTCTTCCGGGGCAAATCTCGCGGCGGCGCTTTACATGGTTGAAAAGGTGGATGGCCCGGTGGTTACCGTTTTGCCAGATTCAGCCGGACTTTATCTTTCGACGAATCTTTTTGAGGGGTAGACTCACTTGTTCTTTTCAAAATGAACGAGGCCATCTCGGGCAAGGATTCGATTTTCCCAGTCTTATTGTCAATGATCGCATGGAGGAGCGAGGAATTGGGATATAACTCATATCAAATCATCGCGAAATGGAGAAGGAGTATCCATGACTGAAATTTATCCGAATCTATTTAAACAGGTGATTCCCTTGCCGGATAATCCCCTGGCATCCATCAATAACTATTTGATTCTTTCAAAGGGAGAGGCCCTGATGGTGGACACGGCTTTTAACCGGGATCTGAGCGTGAAGAAAATGCAGGAGATCATCCGTGAACATCAGCTGGACCTGTCCAAGCTTCGTCTTTTTCTCACCCACCTTCATTCAGACCACACGGGCCTGGCAAAAAATTTTGAAAAGGCAGGAACAAAAATCCTGATGGGAGAGGTGGACGGCGAATATACCATCAGCACCGCAAGCCCAGATTCTCATTTTTGGAAGCAGCTGGTGAAAATGGGCCATCAAGAGGGCCTGGACGGGGATCATCTCTCGGTCGAAGACCATCCCGGTTACCGGTTTCGGCCCAAAGAACCCTTTTCTTATACCCCGACCCGGGAAGGGGAGGGAATTGATGTCGGCGACTTTCATTTTGAGGTTTGTGACTTAAAAGGGCATACGCCCGGTCAGCAGGGCCTCTATGAACCGGAAAAAAAGATCCTTTTTTGCGGGGACCATATCTTAGGAAATATCACCCCGAATATTCAGTACTGGGGACCGGACTTCGGAGACGCCCTGGGCATTTACTTTGAGAATCTGCGTAAGGTCTATGCCTTGGAGGTTGACCTTCTTCTTTCTTCCCACCGCGCCTTGGTCAAGGATTACCGGGCAAGGATCCGGGCCCTTTTCGCCCACCATGATCGCCGGCTCCGGGAGGCCCTGACTGCCCTCCTGGAAGAAGGCCCTATCACCTGCCGGGAGGTCACTTGCCGGATGCACTGGGATATTTCCGCCCGAAATTTTGATGACTTTCCCAAGAGTCAAAAGTGGTTTGCCGTCGGAGAAGCGGAAGCTCACCTGGTTTACCTGATGGGTCAAGGCCTGGCGGGACGGGAGGAGCGCGACGGAATCTATTATTACTATGCAAAAACCAATGCTCTTCCCCAGAGGCCCCTGGCTAGTCTTTCGTTCGATGATTAAAGATTGCCGGATTGAGAAACTATGTTATAATGATGTCAATAGATCTTCAGGGCAGGGTGCGATTCCCTACCGGCGGTAAAGCCCGCGA
>CABTZP010000107.1 GCA_902489375.1 uncultured Tissierellia bacterium
TCAGACGTGTGCTCTTCCGATCTCCCAGACCGCGCGGAATAAAAGAGAACCAATACGTGACCTGTCAAGTATATGCCTTGAGTGAAAAGTACGGCGCATTTGTGATCGTTGAAGGCTTATACAACGGTTTAATCCCCAAAAATAAGAGTAAGGAAGCACTAAGGGTTGGAGAAAGGGTTCGGGCTCGGGTAGAATATATTCAGCCGGATGGAAAAATGAACTTAAGTACCTTTTCTTCCGCCGCACAAAGGGTCGATCTCGATGCTTTAACCCTGATCGATCTTTTAAAGAAAAACGCTGGTTATCTTGCTGTAGATGATCATTCGGAGCCGGAAATCATCCGCGCGACGGTTCACATGAGTAAGGGTCAATTTAAGAACGCTGCCGGACATCTATTAAAAGATGGAAAAATTCGTTTTGAAAACGGAGGGATTCGTCTGGCAGAACAGAAAAAAATGAAGGAAGAAAATAAAGAGTAATCCTAAAAAAGAAAATAGGAATTTATTGACATGAAGGAGGACAAAGTGCCTGAAAACAGATTATTAGCTGAAGTGGACGACCATAAAATTTTTGACTCGGATGTTCAGGGGTTAATGAGAGCGATGGGCCCCCAAGGGGCTTCTTTTGCCGGTGAGGAAGGGATTAAGCAGCTGACCGATGAGCTGATTAACCAGGAGCTCCTTTATCGGGAAGCCAAGGAAACCCATTTGGATGAAGAAAGAGATTTTCGGGACAAGATGAAAGTCATTGAAAAACAGATGCTCCAACAGTATGCATTGGGGAAAATTTTTTCCCAGGCGGAAGTTTCCGATTCTGAAGTGGAAGCGGATTATGAAAAACATAAAGATGAAGTGAAGCCCCTGTATTTTTTCAATGCCGATCATATTCTTGTTGAGAATGAAGAGGAGGCAAAAGAAATTAAATCCGCTCTGGATCAGGGAGCCGATTTTGCGAAATTAGCCCAAGAGAAGTCCACCTGTCCCTCCGGTCAAAATGGAGGCGGGCTGGGTAATTTTGGAAGCGGCCAGATGGTCGAACCCTTTGAAAAAGCTTGTATGGAAATGGAAATCGGACAGATCTCCGATCCTGTTCAAAGTGAATTTGGCTGGCATGTCATTCGCCTGAATTCCCGGAATCGTCAAAGAGGAACCGCGCTAAATGAAATGCGTGAAGAAATCCGTCACCGGTTAACCCTCTTAAAGCAGAAAGATTTGTATGTAAAAAAACTCAAAGAAGTTGAAAAAAAACATGATGTGAAGAGGCATTTAAAATAGAAGACTGGGGGGTGGCGATGGATACCCTTTCTGATCAAAATACGAATACCCTTTTATCATTCTTTGAAAGACTGACCCGTTTTCCCCGTTATCCGGAGGATCTCATGTCGGATGCTTTTATCCGGCTGATTCGTTCCCTGGGCTATCATGCCTTTCAGGACAAGGCCCATAATGTGATTCTGCAGCTTCGCCCTGCTCCGGGAACGGAGGAGGCGCCAAGGCTGATCCTCCAGGGGCATCTCGATATGGTTTGCCTTAAAGAAAGAGGTCGGGACCATGACTTTTCCACGGACCCCATCCGTCTGGTCAAGGACTCCGGATGGCTCATGGCGGACGGAACGACCCTTGGAGCGGATAATACAATCGGTTTGGCGATGATGCTTGCCCTGCTTTCCGACTCGCCTCTTTTGCCGGAGACACGTTTTATTTTTACAACGGGAAAAGAAAATGGGATGAAGGGCGCGAAAAACCTAGAGTCTCGTTATCTGGATGCGGAGCTTTTGATTAATTTGGACGCGAAAACGGAAGGGACTGTTTTCACCTCCTCTTCAAAAGGAAGCCAGGGGAATCTGGAGATTCCGATCAAAAGAACGCATCCAGGAAGACAATGGGTCCAGACAAGAATTCAGCTCGATGGTTTTCGCAGCGGTAATGCCGGGGAAGATATTTTAGATGTTCGTTCGAACGCGATTAAGGTTTTGGCTGAATTTCTCTGGCGAATTGATCAAAATTGTCAGCTTCTCATCAACTCATTTTCAGGAAAACCCTATGAATATGAATCGGTGATCCCAAGCTATGCGCAGGCGGTGATCTCCTTTCCTATCGAGGATCGGAAGAGAGGATTTCAAGCTATGAATCAGGTCAGAGATGAGCTTTTAGGAAATCTATTAAAGACGGAACCAGATGCTCGTTTTACCTGGGAACTTGTTTCATCAGAGCTTTTACCCATGGATCATGCCTCCTCTCAGCGGCTGTTAAATTGCATTTCCATGCTTCCTCATGGGGTCTACACGATTCAGGCCGGAACCGATCAAATTGAAAGTTCAAACAATCTTTTTTCGGTAACCACAGGAAAAGAGACGGCTTTCCTTCGAACCTCAATCTTTAGCGCCAGCCAGACGAGGGAACAGGAGCTTGAAGCGGATATTTTTCAGATTATGCAGACTTTTTCGGGCACGGCCAAATTTGAAGCAGCCTATCCAGCCTGGGAGCGAAAAGACCATTCTCCCGCTAGAGCGCTGTTCTTTCGTGTGTATTCGAAAATGGCAGGAAAAGAAGCAAGGGAAGCGGCTCTTCATTCCGCTACGGAATGCGGAATTTTTCAAAAGAAGAATCCAAAACTCGACCTGATCTCGATTGGCCCGAATATTAAAGATCCGGACACCTTGAAAGAGCGCCTGTCCGTCGAATCTTCTCTGCGAACATACAAACTCTTACAAAAGCTGATCGGCGAAATCGTTCAACTTCGAAGGGAATAAGGGTATAATAAAAGCAATAGAACGTCTTGATTGAACAAAAATAAGGGAGAGAAAAATGACTGAAAAAGAAGAAAAGCAGGGTTGCTGTGGGATGGATCATCCAGACCGGGGATGTGATTGCGAAGAAGAAATGAAAGATGAAGATTTCTACGAAGCGGACACCTTGATATTGACCTTAGAGGATGATACGGAAGTCGAATGTGAAATCATGGATATCTTTTCTTTTGAGGGAAAGGACTATATTGCCCTTCTGCCGGAAGATGACAGTTCTGATTCTCTCCTGCTTTACGGATACGAGGAAACCGATGATGAGGAAGAAGCCATCTTATCCATGATTGAGTCAAAGGAAGAATTTGATAAAGTCGCCGAGGCCTATCATCAGTTGCTCCAGTCGGACATGGAGGAATGGGATGAATCGGATGATGACCTTGATGATCAGGAAGATTAAAGAGAACGAGGAGGGATTATAAATGCTGACGTTCGTATTAGGGCTTTCTGGAAGCGGAAAAACCATGTGGCTCATCAACCAGGCCAATGAGGAAATGCAGTCGGGAAACGGCAATATCATTTTCATTGATTCAGATAATGATCACATTTTCACCCTGGACCATGACGTGCGTTTAGTTGACGCTGCGGAATATAAAATTAATGATCTCGATAAATTTTATGGTTTCGTAGCAGGGATTATCTCCTCTGATTTCGATATTGAAAAGATTTATATTGATGGCGCTTATCACCTCTTTGATTTGGATTCTGATGAGGACCTGCATGGCCTTACAAAGATGCTGGCTGACCTTTCTGAGGAAAACGAAGTGGACATCTTTGTTGGACTGAACCGCGAGAAAAGCGCCTTCCCGTCAGACAAGCGGATTTGCTTTGTGGAATTATCTGCAGACTAATCGTTCATTTCTGATGGCGCGGCCTTTTGGACGCGCCATTTTTTTACGAA
>CABTZP010000108.1 GCA_902489375.1 uncultured Tissierellia bacterium
ACAGGCCGGGACGGGGTTGGTAGAACAGAGGGCCGGCGAGGTCGCGGGGAGCGGCCGAGACGGGGAAACGCCGCCCACGGGCGGCTCCTTCCGAAACTAGGCCTTGCCAGAGGCAAGGCGGTTTTAGCTGCCCCCCGTCAGCCCCGAGAGCGGGGCCGGCGGGGGGCTCCTTATAAAATGGGGATGTTCGGGTTGGTAAAAGGCACTGATCGCATTTAAGTGGGAATTCTAAAGTCGCCAAAAGCCACTTACGAAATTTAAGTGGGATAAGCCAAGTCTTCATTTTCCACTTACCATTTTTAAGTGGGGATTGGCAAGTCTTACTTTCCCACTTATCATTTTTAAGTGGGAATTGGCAGATCTTACTTTCCCACTTATCATTTTTAAGTGGAAATAAACAAGTCTCATTTTTCCACTTACAATTTTGTAAGTGGAAAAAACCGAGTCATAGATTCCCACTTATATTTCGTAAGTGGAAAAAGCCAAGTCCTACTTCCCCACTTAAATTTCGTAAGTGGAAAAAGCCAAGTCCTACTTCCCCACTTATATTTCGTAAGTGGGAAAAAGCAAGTCCCAAATTCCCACTGAAAATTCTCGGTAAAAAGGGTTTCTTTGATAAATATTTAACAATCATGCAAACAAACAATTACACAAACAAACAATCAATCAGCCCAGCAAGCAAAGCAAAAACCTCTCCAAAAAGCTCTCGCGCCCCTCAAGGTTTCATCGCTTCTCCCGCCGCAGGGCGTCTTTAAAGAACCCAGTCACCAGATCGCGCACTTTTTGGGAATTGAGGTCCTCCTTGCTGATTTCGCCCCGGTAAAGCATTTCCATGAGGAAAATGTAGGATTCGCCGAGGGCGGTGGTGATGACGGCGGCGGTCGAGCCGGAAATCACTCCGCCGGCCACCGACCCAAAGCTGGGGACCATCTTCATGAGATTCGCCGCCAGGGTTCGGCCCAGAACCGTCGCTCCGCTGGTCCCAATGGTGGAGCTGAGAAAAGCCATCAGGAAAGAACGGTTAACCTCAAGGCCAAAGGTGGCCGTGATTTTAGCAATCATCCCCACCTGAATCGGTACGAGGACGGCGGCGTCGGCGAAAGGGACCGGAACAAAACCCTCCCCAAAGGCGGCCTTGACCGCCTTAGCGACAATTTTCCGGGCCTTTTTTTTCTTCGCTTCGAGGGAGGCGATTTGCATATTTTGCAGGGTATCGTCCAGCTCCTCCGGCAGGCACTGGCTCATCACCTCAATGAGCTGATCAAGCCCGTAGGGCTTGGCGACATAGTCCTCGTCAAAATTAACCTCCTTGGCCAGGAGGGGAATCACCTGGACAATGTCGAGGTTCTCCTGCTCGACCAGCCTTTTCATCTCCATGGCCTTGGACTTCGGGATGGCCTGGGTCAGGACAACGATGATCGGTATCTGAAAATGCTGATTTTCCCTGGAAAAGGACCGAAGCCAGTCCAATTCTGCACGGTCAAAGGTCCGATTGCCCCCGACATTGATACAGTACCAGATGCAGTGGATGGCCTGGTTGACGTCTTCCTTGGCATAGCCATCGGAAATCAGATTCGATATGGAATCCTTGAGCTGGTCCTGCTGGCCACCCGAAAGCTCAAAGCCCGGCGTGTCGTAGATGGTCAGGGGGAAGCCCTTTTTCTCAATCTTTCGAATCTCCTGGGTCACCGGCCGACCGAGGCCGGTTTCCGCAAGATGGCCACGGAAAACGCTATTAATCAGCGTGCTCTTCCCCACGCCGGATTTTCCCACCACAAGAATGTTCAAATGCGCAAGTTCCGAGATGGTCTGGCTGATCGTTGTAATCAGATCTTTGACCATGTCCTGGGTATCAACCGACATGAATTCCTCCTCAATTTCAGCTTCTTATCGCGCTTATACTCATTAATAAATACCCGAACCGGGCTTTTTTACACCGGAGACCTGGCCATGGCCATGGAAAGGGTCAACCGAAAAAAGGTGGTGATCGGAAAGGTCGGCGGAAAAACGGGCGGGGAGGTTAAGAATGAGGCAAAAAAAACGCAAAAATCAAAAAACCGATGTTTTTCCTCGATTATTATTTTTCGAGATGGGTAATAGTAGTTTGACGGCAAGGGCAGCCGAGGAATGGCCATATGGCGATGGCGGCGGCTCCCCGATGCCAGGATATGACGAATTGAACAGAAAATTGAAATCTTCCAGGAGGAAAAAATGGCTATTTTACAAAAAGGCGACAAGGCACCCGAATTTGCATTAAGATGTCAGGATGGTTCTGAGGTAAAATCTTCGGATGTTCAGGGAAAGATTTTATTATCTTTCCATCCTCTGGCTTTTACCCCCGTCTGCACCGATCAGATGAGAGATCTGGAAAACCATTATGATGAGTTCATTGAAATGGGCGTAACCCCCTTTGGCGTCTCTGTTGATGCGCATCCTTCCAAGGGTGTCTGGGCGTTGTCCATGGGCCTTGAGAAGTTGAAAATGCTCTGCGACTTTAACCCCAAGGGTGAACTGGCCGAGGCCTGTGGCGTCTATATTGACAAAGCCGGAATTTCCAGCCGCGCGGCTCTTCTTATTGGCGATGGCAAGGTCCTCTGGTCCAAGCAGTATGAGGTCCATGAAAGACCCTGCATTGATGAACTTTTAAAGGCCTGCAAAGAAAATTAATTTAAGGCTGGCAAAAACATGGTCAGGCGGTCCGGGTAGCATCGGGCCGCTTTTTTGATGGGAAAAAGGAGACTTCGGGCGGGGTTTGGCCTTGAGCGAGACAGCTTCGAACGGGGGCGGTGGCGATGCGGGGAGCGGCTTCGATCGAAGTCGATGACGGTGCGGAGTTGTTTGTTCGCATAATTATTAATATATTCTGATATTTATTACGACTGAAATGGAGTATAATAAGGGTGCAATCAAATTTCACAATGCTCCGGCTCAGCCGGACCAGGCAGAACGCCCCGCGCTTCTGTTTTTTTATGGCTATTTTTCGGACAAAAATTGATCCCTAAGGAGGACCCATGACAAATCAGTCAAACCCACAAAACAACCGCTTTTCCGCAAAAAAAATTGCGATGATCGGGGCCTTTTCCGCCCTGGCTTACATTGGATTTCAGTTTTTCCGCATTGATGTTCCGGTCGGGCCGGCCAAAACCGCCTTTCACTTTGGCAACGTCTTTATCATGGTCGCCGCGATCTTCCTGGGCGGGCCGGAGGGCGGCCTTTCCGGGGCCATTGGCATGACCATCGCGGATCTTACCTCTGGCTATGCCACTTCCGCCCCGGCGACCTTCCTTCTGAAACTGGGCATCGGCCTGGTTGTCGGCTGGACGGCGAAAAAACTCAAGGTCAACGAGGAAACGGACCCGCAGAAATGGTTTTTCAAGGTCCTCGGCGCCACAGCCGCCGGCTCCGTCTTTAATCTCCTCGCAGATCCCCTGGTTCGCTATCTGATTAACAAGGCCCTTTACGGCCTCGAAGCCGATATCGCCGCAAAGTTCGCCGCCCTCGCTTCGGTGACCACCCTGGTCAACGGGATTATGGCCTGCGTCGTCGGCACCCTGATCTGCACTGCCCTGCGGCCTTCGATGAAGAGGATGAATCTTTAGGGCCATGGCGAAGGGGCCGGCTCCTGAGGCCGATGGCCGATAGGAGGCAA
>CABTZP010000109.1 GCA_902489375.1 uncultured Tissierellia bacterium
GGAAGAGACGACGCTTGTGAATCTGACCGGAATGGATTTGGATCTGGATGAAGGCATTGAAGAAATTCGGGATAAGCCCCTGGAGCTTATCGGGGATGATCGGGCAAGAAAGCTGATTTTCGAGGATCAGGAAAGGGAAGCCGACGGGTTCTTTTTCATGAGAGATGCGGTCCCGGCTGATCGCCTGGCGCCTGGCATTGCTATGGATGGCCCGCATATTCAGGTTGATGCTCAGATGCAAACCAGCCTTCCCGGGATTTTTGCAGCAGGGGATTTGGCTGGCCAGCCCTATCAGGTGAACGTTGCCATCGGTCGGGGGCAGATTGCCGGTCTTTCTGCGGCAAAATATGCGACAAAGAAGACGGCCGAAGCTAGGCAAAAAGAAAAATAGCCGAAAGAAAAGAAGTGGCTATTTTCAAAGTTTATTAAGCTGAAAAAAAGGGGCGGTTTGGCCGATTCGGCCGGGCCGTCCCTTCGATATTGGTTGATCAAGGGTTAGAGGATAAAGAATTTTCGATCAGCGACGTAAGAAGTCCTCGTAGAGGTCCTGGTCCAGGACAAAATCGATTTCTCCGAGAAATTCCCGGTAGGATTCCTCTCCGATAAGCTCTCTTTTAAAATGGTAAAGGCCGCTTTTCATGTCCTTGACAAAAATGCCCCCCATGTCATATTCTTCCATCCCGGCTTCCAAGGCATCCCGGATGACTTCCACGTTCATCTGAAGGCTGGGATTCAAAGATCTTTTTTCATTAGAAGAAGCGGCGTAAAGATAAAAGGCCTTACGGTTGTAAAAAATGACCAGGCACATGGAAAGGATTTCGCCCTCCCCATCCCAGGTATAATAGAGGCGGGCATCATCAAACGACTTGAGGACCCGGTCGAAATAGGCCCGGGGCCGGTGACCGATTTTTTGTCGGGCGGCCATAATTTCCGTCAGGGCATAGAAGCGGTCGAGAAGGTCTTCATAATTTGGGGCATCCTTTCGAACATAAGCGGTTTGAAGGCCATCCCGGTAGGTTTTGCGCACCTTTGTTCTTTGTCGGGCGGGCATTTGACCAATGATTTCTTCTAAATTTTTTCCGGGAAGCGAAAGAATCATGTTCTGGCGAGGGTTGGAAAAAGCATGCTCATCGATGCCACGGGTTCGGACAAAAAACCCCTCTTTCTGATAGGCCTGAACAAGTGCTGGCTCGTAGGGGACCTCGGGATCCATGCGGACCAAAAAAGCCTTTCTTTTTTCGATGACAGGCCTAGCTTCCTGTAAGAGGGCCCGGACAAGGGCGGGGTCCTTGGGATCACAAACCGGGCCCCGGGGGGCATAGAGAAAGGAATGGACCTGATCGTTGGAGATGCCGATCAGGGAAAGGCTGGCCTGGATTTCTCCCTGGACTTCCAGGGTCACCTCGTCACAGGTCCAGTTATTTTTCACCTGGGCCCAGGCAAGGGATTGGGTGGGCCTGCCGTAAGGGCTATTTTTGACAAAGGACTCATAGCGAGCCCGCTGCTTCGGATCATTTTGATCAATAATAGGCATGAACATCTCTTTCTTTTTTTTTCTTCGCTTCATTTTTGAATGTCAACATGGTGAAAAGCTCTTCCCGGATTTTCTTAAAAAAGCGAAAGGCGAAAAAGGAAAAGGGAAGATCATTAAAAATATATCAGTTTTAACCGATATGTGGTACTAATAATATGTGCGCGAAGGGAAAGAAAAGGCTTTACGCCTGATGATAGAAAGGATAGATTCATGAACGACCAGCAATATACCGAAGAAAAGGACCAGTCGATGATCCATTCCTACCCGTCTTCGTATCGTGAAGATTTAAGGACCCGGGAATTAATTCGAGATGAAATGAGAAAGGCGGGCTTTAAAAAACCATCTTTTTTCAAAACCCTGGCCCTGGTTTTAGTCGGAGCCATCATTGGAGGTCTCATTTCCTTTAGCTTCCTTTCTCAGAGCCACAGGATGGGGGACAATCCATCCAAGCCCGCTTCGTCAGGCCAGGAGCAGGAGAAAATGGAAATTTCGATTAAAGAGGATTCAACGGTGGAAAATGCCGTTGCCAAAAAGTGCCTGCCTTCCATTGTCGGCATCACGACAATTGCCCCGGGGATGAGCCAAAATCCTTTCCTTTTTGGCATCCCTCAATACAGCGAGTCGGTGGGTTCAGGCATTATCCTTTCGAAAGATGGCTATATTCTGACCAACGCCCATGTCATTGACAGCGGAAAGGCACAGAAAATGACCGTCCTTTTAAACAGCAAGGAAGAAAAGCAGGCCCAGCTCATCTGGGCGGATCCGACCCTGGACCTTGCAGTCATTAAAATTTCGGCCAGTGGACTCCAGCCGATTGAATTCGCTAAAAGCGACGTGATTCAGGTTGGGGATAAGGCCATTGCCATCGGAAATCCCCTGGGCCTGGACCTTCAGTCGACCTTGACGTCAGGATATATTTCCGGCCTGAACCGGTCAATTACCCTTCAAGATGGAAATGTCATGGACGGCCTTCTGCAAACGGACGCGGCCATCAATTCCGGCAATTCCGGCGGGGCCCTTTTAAATGCGGAAGGAAAGCTGATCGGGGTTAATTCCGCCAAGCCCTCTTCTTCAGAGGGAATTGGCTTTGCCATCCCCATTTCGACGGTCCGGCCCATTGTGACCCGGATCCTGGAATCCGGCTCCTATAAGCCCTTGTATTTGGGCGTGACCGGATATAATGTGGAGACGGTAAACCAGCTTAGTCAAACGCCCCTTTCGGTGGATAGCGGCGTTGTCGTTCGGTCGGTGATGAAGGGGTCTCCAGCAGAGGCGGCGGGGATTAAGAAAGACGATATCATCCTTCGCCTGGACGAAAAAAGCGTGGATTCAATGAATGCCTTAAAAACCCTTCTTCTTAAATATAAAATTGAAGACAAGGCGACCCTGACCGTTTTGCGGAAGGGAAAAGAAGAGAAGATGGAAATTATTTTTAAGGAATTTATTCCTCAGGAAGATCAGTAAAGCGGGAACCGGGAGAAGAGATGAAAAAAGCGCTCTACCGTGCCTTTCGGCCTCAAACCTTTGATGAAGTCTTGGGCCAGGATCAGATTACGAGGGTATTAAAAAATCAGGTAAAAACAAAGCACCCGGGCCATGCCTATCTTTTTGCCGGAAGCCGGGGGACGGGCAAGACTCCCTCAGCCAAAATTTTTGCCCGGGCCATTAACTGTCTTCATCCGGTGGATGGCAATCCCTGCAATGCGTGCGCCAACTGCAAGGCCATTTTAAACGAGACGACGATGGACGTAGTCGAGATGGATGCGGCCTCAAACCGGCGGATTGATGATATCCGGGAGCTGAGAGATAATGTCCTTTATCCCCCGGCCCAGCTAAAATACAAGGTTTATATTATCGATGAAGCTCACATGATCACGACGGAGGCCTTTAACGCGCTTTTAAAGATCATGGAGGAGCCTCCGGCCCATCTGATTTTTATTTTAGCCACAACGGATCCCCAGGAGATTCCGGCCACGGTTCTTTCGCGGACCCAGCGCTATGAATTTCGCCGACTGGATCTTACTTCGATCAAAAAGAACCTGACAGAAATTGGAAAAAAGCTGGA
>CABTZP010000110.1 GCA_902489375.1 uncultured Tissierellia bacterium
GACCCGGAGCTTTTGGAAGAGGTGGTCTATATTGTCGAATATCCCACTGTTTTTGTTGGGAAGATTCCTGCGGACTACCTTTCTCTGCCCCCGGAAATTATCATTACACCCATGAAAGACCATCAGCGCTATTTCCCGGTTTTAGATGATGGAGGAAAGCTCCTTCCTTACTTTTTGTCGGTCCGTAATGGAGATGGATATGGGATTGAAAATGTGATTGAGGGCAACGAAAAGGTATTGGTCCCTCGCTTAGAGGATGCCCGTTTCTTTTTTGAGCAGGATTTAAAGCAGCCATTAGAAGCCTTCCTCCCGAAACTGGAGGGGGTCGTCTTCCATGAGAATCTGGGCACCATGATGGATAAAACTCACCGTCTGCAAAAACTGGCAGCTTCGATCAGTAAAGATTTGATGACCGGAGAAGACACGAAAGATAACGCCACCCGTGCTGCCCTTCTTTCCAAAGCCGATCTGACAACCAATATGGTCGTTGAATTTACTGAACTTCAGGGCGTCATGGGAAGAATTTACGCGGAAAAAAGCGGAGAAAAGCCGCTGGTCGCCAAGGCCATTGAAGAGCAGTATCTGCCCAGAACTTCGGGCGGAAATCTTCCGGAAACGACAGCGGGTATGATCCTGTCTTTGGCTGATAAAATCGACACGCTGGCGGGCCTTTACGCCATCGGGATGGAAGTTACCGGATCTCAGGATCCCAACGGTTTGCGTCGGGCGGCAATTGGGATTATTGAGATTCTCTATCACGCAAAAATTCACTTTGACCTGATGAAATCTTTCCGGGATGCTCTCGTCTTCTATGTGGAAGACCAGGGGCTGGTTTTCGATTACGATGAAGTGATCTCAAAAATTGAATCCTTTTTCCTGGGTCGCTTACATACAATTTTAAGGGATCAAGGCGTTCGCTACGACATCATTGATGCTGTATTTGCTGGCCAAAATGAAGATCTTTTATGTATGATGAACAAGGTCTATGGGCTTCAATCGTATCTGGAAAAAGAAGGAAGCGAAGCGGCCGTCACCTCCTTTGTTCGTGTGGAAAGTATGGCGAAAAATTATCTGGGAGACCCCCTTAATCCTAAGGATCTGGAAAAAGAAGATCAGGGCATCTATGAGTCCCTTAAACGCAAGGAAGCCATCGAAGAAGACCTGTGCCTGAGCCACTATGAAAAGGCCCTGGAAAAGCTGGAGGACTGGATGAACGTGGTTAATCCCTATATGGATCAAACCATGATTCTTGTCAACGATCCGGCCCTTCGGTCAGCTCGCCTTGCCATCCTGCATGAAATTGATCAGCTGATCGAGAAAATTTTTGTCCCCAGCAAGATTGTTCGTCCATAGGAAGAGAAGAGATGACTATTCAGCGGAACGAAAATCGGGCTCAACAAGATGTTTACGTCTACATCATTTCAGATTCGACCGGCGAAACCGGGGTGGCCCTGGCAGGCGCAATTCTTAGCCAGTTTCCTGATCTCCACCCTCATTTTCGCCGGCGGCCCGAGATCTCAAATTACCGGGAAATTGATCAGAATATCGAAGAAATGCAGGGCCGCTCCAGCATTGCCATCGCTTCTTTGATGGATCCCGGCCTTTTAAAGTATATGTTGTCCCGGTGTTCCGAAAAGAAAATTCTTTGCATTGATATTTTCAGCCAGGCGGTAACGAAGATCGCTTTGACCTATAATCTTTCGCCTTTGATGAAAAAGGGGCTGACCCGGGAACTGGACCCGACGTATTTTAATCGAATTTCGGCCATTGAATTTGCCATTAAATATGATGATGGAAAGATCCCCCTGGGCTTCCTCAAATCCGACCTAGTCCTGATCGGTGTTTCCAGGACGTCAAAGACCCCCTTGTCGATGTTTATGGCAACCAAGGGATACTATGTTTCCAACCTCCCTTTGGTTCCTGAGCTTGAGATTCCAGAACAAGTTTATCAGGTGGATCCCCGGCGAATTATCGGTCTTACCCTCTCCCCGTCAAGGCTCAAGGGCATTCGGATGAAAAGGCTTCAGGCGATGGGCGTCATTGATGACGGCTCCTACGCCAATTTTAAACGGATTGAAAAAGAACTGGCTTACGCCCATCATATTTTCGACCAGCTGGGATGTCATGTCATCGATGTTTCGAACAACGCGATTGAAACAACGTCCTCCAGGATTTTGGCCTATCTTACGGACACCTTTGGGGAGGAAGCCTGCCTGCATGTTAAAAGGCGGTCATTTTGAAAAAGAAATGGAGAAACATCCTTTTCTCATCGTCCGGTTGATACCGGACGATATTTTTATGAAGAACTTCCTTAAAAATGGGTATAAAAAAAATAATTATCCGAACCTTTTTGGGGGAGAGAGGGGATATTCTTTGAAAAATTAGAATTGAGGACCTATGAACCCGATCCGCATGCAAATTGAAGATCTGCAAAAAAAGAGCCTTTCTGAAAAGGCTCAGCTGGTAACAGAATCCCGCGGAAGAAAATACCCTGAAGAGAAAGATGAAATACGAACGGATTTTCAGCGGGACCGGGACCGAATTCTTTATTCGAAAGCCTTTCGAAGGCTAAAGCATAAAACTCAGGTATTTATTAGCCCGGAAGGCGATCATTATCGGACCCGGCTTACCCATACCCTGGAAGTGAGCCAAATTGGACGGACCATCGCTCGGGCACTTGGTCTCAATGAAGATCTGGTTGAAGCGATTGCTTTAGGGCATGATGTGGGTCACACGCCTTTTGGCCATGCCGGGGAGTATGTCCTTCAAAAAATTTTTCCCGGTTTCCAACATGCCCATCAGTCTGTCCGGGTTTTAGAATTTTTGGAAACCAGAAATAAGGAATCGGCTCCGCCGGGCCTCAATTTAACCTGGGAAGTTTTGGATGGAATTGAAAATCACAGCGGAGGCGGGAAAGCCCATACAGATGAAGGAAGGCTCATCAAGTTTGCTGATCGCATTGCCTATGTCAATCACGATATTGATGATTCCATCCGAGCGGGAATCTTAAAAGAAGAGGATCTTCCGGTCGAATGCACCCGGGTATTAGGACACAGCCCTTCGGATCGGATTGACACCATGGTCAAAGCGGTCATCACTGAATTCGAGGAAAATGGGAAAATCGGGATGAAGGAGCCTTTTTATACGGCATCTCGAACCCTTCGCAAGTTCATGTTTCAAAATGTCTATACGAACGATACGGTAAAAAGTGAAAACGCAAAGCTCGTTAAGATCATTGAGGATCTTCTCCATTACTATATCAATCATCCTCAGGATCTTCCCATTGAATTTCGAAAGCTCTATGTGGGTGAGCACGCGAATGATTCGATGGTTGTCCGGGCGGCGGATTATGTGGCAGGGATGACGGATACCTTTCTGATTCACAGCTATGAAGAAATTTTTATCCCCAAGGTGTGGACCAAAATTTAGCACATCGACAGAAAGGAGGGGCGGATGTTCATTTCCGATGATTCGATTCAAAGGATTAAGGAGGCCGTTGATCTTGTCGATTTGGCAGGAAGCTATGTCGAACTGAAAAAAGCGGGAAAA
>CABTZP010000111.1 GCA_902489375.1 uncultured Tissierellia bacterium
AAAAAAAAAAGGGGGGGGGGGCTTACCCCCCCCCCCTCTTTTTGATCTTCTTTGTTTGATTTTAATGGAATCTTTGCCATTTTAAGGCATCGACAATTTCCTTTAACTTTTCACTGGCGATGGGCGGAAGCTGATTGTAGGCAGAAAGATCATTGATGAACTGGAGCCGCTTCGAGAAACTTTCGCGGACATCGGCCTGGTAATTGGCATCCTTTACGTCGGGCTCAAATTTTTCAATGGGCATATAATCCATGCCTTCAATGACCCATGGCTTCCATTGATCTTTTTCTTCTACCAAAGTCTCGATAATGTGGATGGTCATTTCCTTGGGAATCTTGCGATCCTGGAAATAGCCGGTATTGAGCACATAGCAGGTGACCCCATCTTTAATCAGTTCCAGGAATTTTTCAAAATCGTTACTTAAGGGATAGGTCCGGAAGGGGTTGGCATAGGGTTCAATGACCAGCTGATTGGGATCAATGCCCTTAGCCAGCCTTTCTGCCGAGGTCCTTTTCGTGGAAAGGGTTGCGCCCATTAATGAGCCCATGACGGGATCCTTGATTCGAAGAATGGGGGGAAGGACGGGATCCTTCTGGATCCAGGCGATGGCGGTGATGGGATCATCCAGACGGTCCACCCGGTTTGGGGACCACAGACGGGATTTGATGGCTCGGCCATTGCCATTGCGGATATCCTGGGTAACCGGAACTTTATTGCCACGGGCATCCAGGGTGATGCCCACGTTTTGCATGGTTAAAAGGTACTTATTTGCCGGATGGTTAGTGGGATAGTCCTGCAATTTATCAAAATAAGTCGGCTCCAGGGCAATGGCATATTTTTCTTTCACATTAATGATATAGGCATCGTCATGGAGGATTCGAATCTTATATTTTCCATCGTGCTGAGCATGGGTCAGGGTCGATTTTCCGGAGCCGGACAGGCCAAAGACCGCCAGGGTATAAGGGGGATGTGAACCGGAATAGATGGTTTTTGCCCCGCCGTGACAGGAGGCATATCCATTGCGGTCAGCGATCGCCCAGGCGAGGGTCAGGGTGCCTTTTTTATGCTCGCCGAAATATTCCATTCCCAGAAGGGCGGCGCAGTTGTGCTGGGTGTCAAAATAGGTCAGGCCCAGGGGATGGTCAGGATGGGTCCATTCCGGGAAGGAAAAGACGTAGATGTCGGTTTCCGGAAGATGCTGGGATCTCTTGTACATTTCCTGGTATTTTTCGGTTAGGGGCTGGAAGTTAAGCATCCAGTTGTACAGAAGGTTTTCTTCTCCCTCAGGAATCAAAAGATGGGCGTGAACCATAAAGTCTTCCTGCAGGCCAATGACCGTCTGCGCATGGTAGAGTTTCATTTTGCGGGTCGCGTAAATAGCATCCATGACCTTTTTATTGAGATCGGATTCATCCACGCCTTCATTGCCGATGATTCGGCGGGCGGCGGCGGCCCTTCCCGTGACGGAACCTCCGTTAAAAAGCAAGACCTTGGCCCCTTCTTTTAGTCCCAGGTGCTCCGGCTTATAAACGTCCAGGTCAGTGATGACGGTGCCGGGCGACTGGCAGGCCATATCATAGGCGGTTTGCAGGTCATTGATCTCAACGACATTATTGCCATAAAAGGCCGTTTCCACAATTGAGCGCAGTGGGCTGAACAGCTTATTCTCATTCGTAATTCTCGCACGCTGAAAGTTTTGTTTCGTAGACATAAGCTCATCCTTTCTGATCATCTTGCCTTTTTAGGGCCTTCCGTCCAAAAATTTTGCTTTTAAAAAATGCCCGTTCAAGCCGACAATGGCTAAAACGGACATTTTCCAGTGGAGATGAGGGGGATCGAACCCCTTACCTCTTGAATGCCATTCAAGCGCTCTCCCAAATGAGCTACACCCCCGGATAACGAATTAATAATATTCGAAGGTCTCTGATTTGTCAAGAAGTAATATACAATTGTAAAATAAAACCAATAACAAAAAAGTTGAGGCAAAAATTGAAAAGATTTCATCGAAAAAGACCCCCGGTCATTACAAATCCCAAGGCGCATCTTCAGGCGAATTATGGCCGAGAATGGACCTTTCTTCGGGCAAATCGGGTCCGACAATACCGGTGTTTGAATATGAACCTTTTTTCCGGGCAAAACCACTGTTCTCTGGCCGCGGTCGCCGCGCTTTCCCGCTTTTATCGGGATCAGGGATTTGTTTGCTTTCCCGCTGAGGATCAGGAAATCTACGGATTTGTCTATCATTATGCCAGCCAAAAAAAAATGTATTTTAAAAAAATCGGAACCTTTACTTTTTTTATGGGAAAGATGGCAAAGGCCCTATGGAGAAGGGTTGGCTATTTTGTTCATACAAAAAATTATCTTTGCCTGATTCAGGAAGAGAAGATTCAAAGGCTTCTTATGGGAGAAGTCGATGGGCAAAGGCCCTGCATCGTCAGCTTTACCGGCGGTCAGTACCGCCGTCACAGTCTCATTCTTTATGGATATTTGATCTATGAAAAAGAAGGGGAGGAAAAGGTCTATTATCTGGTAAACGATCTTTGGTCGAACCGTCCCCGCTTCGTCGATGGTACGAGCTTGGCCAATCCCTTTGTAACCATGGTTCAGGTCCTGACCCTTTGGCCGTAATGGCTGGCGTGTTTTTCGATTTTATTTCGAACGGATAAAAGAGTGGCTAAAAAGACCTTTTCGTAGATTTTTTTGTTGACAAAGCCAAAAAGTTAGCATAGGATAACATTATTGAACAAGTTAGTTAATACTAACACAAGGCCCATTTTCTTAAAGAGAATTCTTAAAAATGAACTGGACGGAAAAAAGGAAAGGTTTACGGCTTTACGCTGATGAACAGATCAATTCTTTCAAGGAGGAAATATGAATAAAGCAGCAGTTGTTTATTGGAGCGGAACGGGGAACACGGAAGAAATGGCCAAGGCGGTATTGGAGGGACTTCATGAAAAAGGCGCTGAGGCAGCGTTATTTCCCTGCGATCAGTTTCATGCCGACATGGTCAAGGACTTTGACGCCCTGGCTTTTGGCTGTCCGGCGATGGGAGATGAATGCCTGGAAGATTCAGTATTTGAGCCGATGTTTACTTCCTGCGAGCCAGAGCTGAAAGGAAAAAAAGTTGCCCTCTTTGGTTCCTACGGATGGGGAGTCGGCGAGTGGATGAAAAACTGGGAAGACCAATGTGAGGAGGCAGGAATCATCTTGGCTGAAGATAGCGTCATCTGTAATGATAAGCCAAACGAAGAGGCTATCCAGGCGTGCAAAGACTTAGGAGCCAGTTTAGCGTAGTTTTCTTTCATCTCCTTTAAAACAGTTTCTTTCTTAGCCCTAAAAAAGAAATCAAAGCGTTGGAAGCTCCTTTCTGGCCATAAGCCGGAAAGGAGTTTTTTTGATTGGTCAAAAACCCCA
>CABTZP010000112.1 GCA_902489375.1 uncultured Tissierellia bacterium
AAAATCTCACCACGGCGGAAGGGGGAGCGGTCACCTGGAAAAAGGGTCTTCCTCTTGATAACGAAGATATTTATAAAACTTTCCAGCTCCTGAGCCTCCATGGTCAATCCAAGGACGCCCTGGCGAAAACCCAGCTGGGCGGATGGGAATATGACATTATCCTGCCAGCTTATAAATGCAATATGACTGATATTCAGGCGGCCCTGGGCCTTTCCCAGCTTTCCCGCTATGAAGAAATCTTAAAGCGCAGAGCGGAAATTGTCCGCCGCTATGACTGCTTTTTCAAGGAAGAATGCGGTTTTTCGCCCCTGGCCCATTGGGGAGAAAGCTTTGACTCTTCCCGCCATCTCTACCTTTTGTCGCTTTCTTCTTGGGATGGGGAAAAACGAAATGAATTTATCCAGAAGATGGGCGAAAGGGGCGTTTCCACCAATGTTCACTATAAACCCTTGCCGATGATGAGCGCTTATCAGAATCTGGGCTATTCGATTGGGGACTATCCCCGGGCTTATGATTATTTTATCCGGGAGGTCACCCTTCCCCTCCACACGAAGCTTTCAGATGACGATATTTCCTATGTCATTTCCTCCGCCAAAGAGGTCCTTGGGACCATGGGAGCTTATTTATGATGGTCCCTGGCCGTTTTGAAGACCTTCCCCCGGCCCTGCAAAAAGAGGAGATCCGTCCCTATTACGAGGACCTAGTCAAAAAAAACGGTCAGCTTCTGATCAAAAGAGCCTTCGATTTTCTCCTGGCTCTTCTTTTGACCCTCCTTGTCTCGCCGATTCTTCTTTTGGCCGCCCTTGCCGTAAAAGTCAGCTCCAAAGGCCCCATCTTTTACCGGCAGGAGCGGGTCACCCAGTTTGGCCGTCATTTCTATATTTTAAAATTTCGGACCATGGTCGTGAATGCCGATCAAATCGGGGGCTCAGTCACCATTGACGGCGATCCCCGGGTTACCTCCGTGGGTCACTTCCTTCGCCGCTTCCGGGTCGATGAATTTCCTCAGCTCCTTAATATCTTATTTGGAGATATGACCCTTGTGGGAACCCGGCCCGAAGTTCCCAAGTTTGTCCGCCAGTATTCTGATGAAATGAAGGCGACCCTTCTTATGCCCGCCGGGGCCACGTCCATGTGCTCCATTGCCTTCTCCCACGAATCCGACCTTATTCAGGGACAAAAGGACCCTGACCATTTCTATGTCGAAACCCTCCTTCCGCAGAAAATGGCCATTAACCTTTCCGAATTAAAAAAGTTTTCCCTCTTTCATGATCTCTATGTCCTCGGGAAAACCATTGGGGCAATTTTTCAGCTCTAATCCCAGCCGGGGTAGGACCAACAGCCCCTTCTTCGGGAATAAGGGAGATCATTTCAGCAAGCTTTTCATTTCCACTTACGATTTTTAAGTGGAAAAAATCAATTCGCAGAATTCCACTTAAAATTCCTAAGTAGAAAAAGCCAAGTTGCAGTTTCCCACTGAAGATTCTCAAGCCATGAAATACCGAAACGATTGGATGAGAGAAGGAGGAGACTGATGGACAATTTAATCGACAGCTACGCGGCATCTGTGGCCTACCGTCTTTACATGATGTACTGATCTGAGAGGCGATTATATGGCAGTGAAGCAAGGAAGACAAGCGAATGAGTCTAAGAAGAGGATGCTTATAGATAAAAGCTAAATATACTGGAAAAGATGAGGGGATATCTCTGACAAAGAATAAGATATACCTAACCCTAGGTTATTTTAGGAAGGAAAATCTTCCCGGTCCAAAAACTTCAAACCAAGAAAATCAAGAAGAATCAAGAAAAGAAATCGCTTTCATCTCTTCCACATTCTGTTCGCAGATTAATCCATGATTGGGATAGGACGTTGCTTTCACATACGCTTGAAAGGGAGTACCATGTGCACTAAGCGCGGAAGAAATGAGGACATTGGTATCAATCAAAACTCTCATGCGTTTTCGTCTTCATTTCTAAATTCTTTCACAAGTGCCATAACATCATCATCGGAGGTTAGGCCGGTGCGCTCTGCTTCTCCGGTCATTTCTCTTTGTAGGGCCTGCATAGCGTAAACGGCAGAATTGACAATGCGAACAGTGTTTCCCTCAACGATAAAAGTAATGCGATCACCACTTGCCACTCCGAGGACTTTTCGAATATCTTTTGGAATCGTGACCTGGCCTTTTGCCATGACTTTGGCATTATCCACAAACATATTTGCTAACATAGCTATTTACCTCCTTGCAAACATGGAAAGTAGGGATTTCCCTACTCATATTATATGCATCTGACACAGAAAAATCAAAAAAAGAATCATATGATGGGCAGTGGCCAAAAAAAATTGTTTGGGGATTGAGAAGTAGCAAAAAAGCATAATTATTTACTCCGACCTGGGCCATAGATTTAATCAGGGCTATTTGCCGTCCACTTTCATCTCTCCCACAAGAAATTCACTCCTGCTTTCTTTTGAGAAGCCCGATTTTTTTTTATTTTTTCATGTAACATTTTTTTTTGTTTTATTAGGATATATAGTGAATAGCAAACATCAGCGAGCAGAACATGATTATACAAAAGTATGAAATTTTAACGATCAAGTATTGCGGTAAGGCAAAACACAGGAGGTGAAACCATGAAAAAGTCATTTCTTTTTGTAAGCGCTCTTGTTCTTGTTATGGTCTTGAGTTTATTTTCTGCTCAGGCCAATGGATCCATGGATCTTCAGTCAAACAGAAGTATCTATGCGGAAGATCAAAAAATCATCGCAGAAAAAGCCAGGGGTCAGGAAAAAATAAATCGGAGCCTCAAATCTTATGGGATAAGTTTGAAGGAAAGCACGATTACTCCACTTTATAGAGCCAGCCTCTACGATTTTGCACAGACGGGGAAAGTGGACCTGAAGCCCTATCAGATCGGCGGGGGACAGGCGTATGTGGCAGAGGTTGAGAAAAATGGAAATTTTGCCGGCCTCATTCACTTTACCGTAGAGGGAAATGTCCCCGACATCCATATTTTCGCCCCTCTCAATCGACTCGAGGATTCTTTTGACTGGAAAGTCAATGCTCCCCGCATTGAAGCCCTATTAAAGAAAGTTCAGTTTTCCTCTGAGGATATTGAGGTCAAACTGGTCTTTATGGATGGACTCGGCTATGTGTATGATATTCGGGGAAATGGTCAGGAAGTTCTCATTGCCGCCGGAATCAAAGGACAAAACAGCCTGATCTTTACCCCGGAAACGGAAGGGATTCTTATGGTCGATGAAAATCTGCGGGAACTTGTAAAAAAAGAAAAAGTAGAACGTGATCGAAGAATGGAAGAAATCAAGAACCTTCCCAA
>CABTZP010000113.1 GCA_902489375.1 uncultured Tissierellia bacterium
GGAGGGGGCCTGCCCTTCTTCTTCGCTTTGATCCAGGGCTGAGAGGGAAATTCCCTCTTTTTTCGCCAGCCAGGCCGTCATTTTTTCCGTCAAAAGTCCCCGGATCCCGATGACAACAAGGCCCGCCAAAAAGTAGCGGACGGCCAAAGGTCCGGTGGATAGACCGAGTTTGCTGATTCCATTGGCAATCCCGAGGTAGACGAAAAGCTCCGCTCCGTTCGCATAGGGAAAAAGGCCGGTTACCGGATGGACGAAGGAAACTGCGGCATCGTAAAAGGCCGGCTTTTGGGACTCCGGCAGGTATTTTCCGAAGGTATAGGCCATGGGATTGGTGAGCAAAAGAACGGAAAGAAGAGGCAGAAGGGTGTAGCGAAGGATTGGATTTTTCGCAAAGCTTTTCATGGCCCGGTCGACCTTATCCCGGCCGATGAAGCTCGCCATGGCGTTGGAAAAGGTTAAGAGAATGATCAGGAGGGGGATAATCCCTGTGACCATTCCTTTAAACTGATCCGCTCCGGCCTGAAAAAGTCCAATAAAGCGGGTGCCAAACCATTCAATGTACTTCATCTTTTTCCTCCTCTTTGATACGGGGATCATAGCGCAAAAGATCACCCGGCTGACAGTCCATCGCCCGACATATCGCTTCTAGGGTCGAAAAGCGGATCGCTTTCGCCTTCCCCGTTTTTAAGACGGAAAGGTTGGCGAGGGTAATGCCGACCCTTTCGGAAAGTTCGGTCAGGGTCATCTTTTTTTTCGCCAACATGACATCTAAATCGACAATAATGGCCATGCGTCACCTCATATCGTCAGAGAGATATCATGTTCCATGATGATCCCTGCCCGGATGACATCGGCGAGAAGGCGAAGGGTCTGGGTGACAATCAGGGAGAAAACCAGGCCGGCCATCAGGTAAATCAGGGTAGTGGCAAAAATGCCGTCGGAAAGAAAAAGGAGAATTAAAATCCCGGCGGCAATTTGAGAAACTTCCAGAGACTTGGCCGCACCTTTTAGGAAAATGATGGTTTTTTCCTGAAAGAGCGAAAGCCTTCGAATCTGGCGGACAGCGAAAAAAAGGATCCCGGCTGAACTCGCGATTCCGGCCAAAATGATCCAAGCCATCATCAATATCCAGGCCCGATAGGGGGCGAGGCTGGGGTATTCTTTGGCCATGGCGTGGGAAATCGTCACCACCGGCCCTAGGCTCAGGTAGACGACCATCACAACGACCACAAGAAAGAGGGCTTCAATAAAAAATAATCGACATTTTTGCATGGGGCTGCCTCCTTTTTCCCTCATTTGAAAGGAATAGCTATAGTATAAATTAATTCTTTTGGAATAACAACAAAAATTTATTGTTTTTCAATAAAAAGTTTCCGGTATTCGAGAATTTTTTGAAAAAATCAGCCCCCGCCATCGTTGGCGGAGGCCGGAAAAAGGAAAGGTTTTTCATTTGGTTTTTCATGGGTTCAGGGCCGCTTGACCGGTTTGGGCCGCTCGGCCGTCCTGTAAGCGTTCTTCATTGGCGGGTCGAAGCCGCTTGACCCACCAATTCAGCTGGGCCGCTTAGGCCATCAGCCCAATTTCATCGGGAAGAATCAAATCGGCTTCGGTTGCCTTGACGATTTCTTCTACGGTATGACCCGGAGCAATTTCCCTTAACAGAAGGCCTTCGGGGACCTTCTCCAGGAAGCAGAGGTCGGTGACGATGTGGGTGACCTGACGATAGGCGGTTAATGGCAGGGTGCAGCGCTTAAGAATCTTGGATTTTCCTTTGTGGGTGTGTTCCATGGCAATGATCACGGTTTTGCATCCGGTGCAAAGATCCATGGCCCCGCCCATGCCGGGCGAAAAAACTCCGGGGATCATCCAGTTGGCGGCATTGCCCTCCTGATCCGCCTGAAAAGCGCCCAGAACCGTTGCGCCCAGATGTCCGCCGCGAATCAGGGAAAAGGACATTTCCGTATCAAAGATGCTTCCTCCGGGGACAACCGTAGTGGGATTAGAGCCGGAATTGAAGAGATCCGGGTCATAGTCCCCGGCCGTTGGGGTCGGTCCCTGTCCAATAATCCCGTTTTCCGTCTGGAGCCAGAGGGTTACGCCCTTGGGCAGGTGGTCTGCCACGGCAACCGGGATGCCAAAGCCTAAGTTTACCACGTCGCCGTCTTTAAAGAAGCGAGCGATGCGATCCGCAATCAGTTCACGTCCTTCCATTATTGATCACTCCCTTCACTTAATTTCTTCCAGCTGGGTGGAATGGGGCGCTTATCCTTATTTTCACGAAGATAAATCATATCGACTAAAGGCGCTGGCGTATCAACGTCTTCGGGGGCAATGCCGCCCACCTCAACCAACTCTTCAACTTCAGCAATGACAAAATCTGCTGCCATGGCCATTGTGGTTTGATCCATGGCCGTCGTCTTGTTGTAGACCAGGTTTCCCAGGGGATCGGCTTTATTGGCCTTCAAAATAGCCACTTCCGCGCCTAAGGGCGTCTCCAGAAGATATTCCCTTCCCTCGACCGTAATTTTCTCCTTGCCTTCTTCAACCAGGGTTCCAATGCCCACAGGGGTAAGCACGCCGCCCAGGCCTGATGCCTTACAGCGCACCTTTTCGGCGAAGGTCCCCTGGGGAATGAATTCAACTTCCATCGTCCCCTCGTTTACCTGCTTCACCGATTCCTTGTTGGTCCCGATATGGGTGGTGATGGCCTTTTTCACTTTTTTCGCCGTCACCAGCTTTCCGCAGCCTTCATCCGCCTTGCCGGTAGTAATCGCAATCAGGGTAAAGTCTTTCAGATCCGATTGGGCGATGGCGTCCATCAGCTCATCCGGTCCCGTTAGACCCAGAAAGTCCGAGACCATCATGGTCATGCCAGAATGAAGATGGGCCAGGACCTCCTCTTTCGTGCTCACTTTTGATTTTATCATTTCCGCTTCTCCTTTATTGAAATGGCCGGGATGGGTTCCCGCCTTAATGCACCGTTTCTATTTTATATGGTGGCCCAGCGGGTTTCAAGCTGAAAAGAAATTGGGTGCTTTTAGGAGAAAGGACCACTTTGGGCAAAGGGCGGAGCCGCCGGTGCGGGAAAGACCGGAAACAAAGGAAAGAGCTCTCGGATGGAGCTGGGCAAAGTCGTTGAAACTGCCCCGGCCCCGGCGAGGGCGGGAGATAGAGCTGGGCAAAGTCGTTGAAACTGCACCGACCCCGGCGGGCCGAGAGATAGAGCTTGGAAAAGTAGTTTCCATCGCCCGCCGGAGGCGGGTTCCTTACAAAACTGAGCATTGCCGGAGGCAATGCGGTTTTAGCCGCCCCTCCCCC
>CABTZP010000114.1 GCA_902489375.1 uncultured Tissierellia bacterium
AACAGCCGCGCGCTCTACCAGCTGAGCTAACAAGGCATGTTAGAAAATGCCGGACACAGCCGCCTAACAAAAACTGCTCTCCTTTGTTTCAGCGACTTGTTTAGTATAGCAGGACCAAATCTCCTTTGCAAGTTTTTTTTTACCCGATTTTACATTGTCCCCGGGAATAAAAGCATTTTACCACAGATCCTCTCTGATGAAAAATCATTTTTTCCCCGTCATGAGGACTCCTCCCCGTGCTTTTTTTAAGGCAAGCGTCTCTCCCGCTAAGACAAGCGAACCAAAAATGATCATCGGTTCTTTTCTTTGCCACATGGCTTCAATTGCCTCTGACAATGAGGAAAACGCCCTGGCCTCTCCTCCCGCCTGGCGAATCAAGGAAACCAGCTTTTCTTTTTCCAAGGCACGGGGATGATTTGCTGTCAGGCAGGCAAAACTTTGGGCATAGGGCATCAAGATGGAGATGGTTTCTTCGACATTTTTATCTTTGAACATAGCAAAGAGAAAATTGACTTTTTGCCCGGGAAAATAATCCGCTAAAAAGTCTTTCATTGCCAGAGCGCCTTGGGGATTATGGCCTCCATCTAAAATAACCGGTTGATTTTTTTCAATCCGTTCCAGTCGACCAGGCCATTTGACGGTTTGAAATCCTTTTTGAATCGAGGACAGAGGGACTTTGATTCCCTCCTTTTCCAATACTTTTAGGGTGAGGAAGGTGGTTGCGGCATTATAAACCTGATGGCGCCCTAAAAGATCCAGGTCAAAGCAAAGCGCCTCCTGATCCAGATGAATAGAAAAGGATTGGCCTTTTAAAGAATGCGCTAAAAAAGATATTTTTGACCGGTCTACCCGATAAAGGGGGGCATTTTTTTCTCTTGCCACTTTCAAAATGACCTGAAAGGCGGACTCGGGGACATCATAGGAAACCACTGGCCGATTTTTCTTGATAATGCCTGCCTTTGCTTGAGCAATGTCCTGAAGGCGATTTCCAAGATACTCGGTATGGTCAAGGCTCAGATTCGTTATAACGGATACAAGCGGTTTTCCAATGACATTGGTTGAATCCCGTTCTCCGCCCATGCCTACTTCTAAAATCACCAGATCCGGTTTCTTTTCAGAAAAGTATTGGAGGGCGATGGCTGTCGTCATCTCCTGGGTCGTCAAGGGTTCACTCATCTTTTGACTGAAGGAAAAGACACGGTCAAAGAGGCGGACAAAGTCTTTTTTGGTGATCATTTTCCCATCCAGCTGGATTCTCTCCCGAAAGTCGATAAGATGAGGTGAGGTAAATAAGCCCACATGATAACCGGCCTGGGAGAGAACTGCGCTTAACATGGCGCAAACTGAGCCCTTGCCATTCGAGCCGGCGACATGGATGATGGAAAGATGGTCCTGGGGATTTTCAAGGAGGGCGGTGATTTCCCTCATTCTCTGTAAACCGGCGGTTTTCTGGCTCCAACCTAATTGTTGAATATAGGCTAACGATTCTTCGTAATGCATTCCATTTCCTTACCGGGATTGATGGCAATCAAAAAAAGCCAATCCCCTACCAGTCATTTTTTCCTATGGCCAGCTTCTTTTGGATTGCTTCGTGGATCGGAGGAAGGAGATACCCATAGAGATATCCCTTGACTGCCGCAATGACTATCCGAGGGATTAGGGTGGCAAAAATAATAGAAGGCTTGTAATACCCATAAACATGTCCATCGATATAAAGGCTTAGGGTATTTAAAGCGGTAATCGTAAGTTCCATGGCAAGAAGAAAAAAGCGAAGTTCACGGGAAGAAAAATGACCTTTCTTTTTTTTCGCATAGGTTCCGGAAAGAAGGCCCACAATTATATAAGGGCCAACCCATAACAGGGTCGTAGGCATGATTCCGAAGCTAATTATCTGACTGATCAATGTCCCAACTCCGCCAACTAAGGCGCCAGGCAAGGGGCCAAAGAGAAGGGCGCTCAAATAGATGGGGAGCGATTCAAAGGTAAAACGAAAGTTAGAAAGGTGAATGGAATAGATTTCCAGGACGGCGACCATGGCCGCAAAAAGAGAAAGCAAAGCGAGTTTTCGGGTCGATATTTTTTGCATAAAAAAGCTCCTTTCGTGCACTTGGCCACGAAAGGAGCGGATCGTCCTCAGGTGGCAGCGGAATGCGGAAACAGTACCGCAAGCCCTAAGGCTTTTCGGCCGTAAGCAACTTCCCGTCTTACGGAACTTAACGCACTGTCCCCTACTCTGACAAGGTTTCTTTCCTAATTATAGAAGCTATGGGAATAAAGAACAAGACTTGGTAAAATGCTCCTTTCTAAAAAAGCTGATCGATCACCTGCTCAAAGTGATCAATATCTTTTTCGGGCGTTGCCCAGGATGTGCAAAAACGAATGGCCGTATGCTCTGCTTTTGTTTTTTCATGGTAGGCGTAATAAACTTTTTCCCCCAATGGCTCTAACAAGCGGTCAGGAAACTGGATGAAAATTTGATTGGTCGGAGACTTGGCATATTCTTCCAGCCCTTTGGCGATACAGATTTCTCGAATTCTTTGCGCCTCCTGAACCGCTTTCTTTCCAATATGAAAGTAAAGATCATCCTCAAAGAGCACATCAAACTGCACCCCGCAAATCCAGCCTTTGGCAAGAACGGATCCATGCTGCTTGAGGATTGTGAAAAAGTGAGGAATTTTATTTTTTTCGGGGATCACGACGGCTTCGCCCAGCATGGCCCCGCATTTGGTCCCGCCGATATAAAAGACGTCCGCGAATTTCGCTAAATCCTTTAAGGTCAAATCATTTTCAGGACAAGCCAGAGAATAGGCCAGACGAGCCCCATCCACAAATAGCTTCATCCCATAGCGATGAGTCACATCACTGATCGAGGCAAGCTCTTTTTTTGAATACAGGGTGCCGCATTCGGTGGGCTGAGACAGATAAACCATGCCCGGCTGAACGAAATGCTCACGATTGCCATCTTTTTGAAGGTTTTCGACAAAGTCTTCAATGGCTTTTGCAGTGATTTTTCCCTCTTTCTCCGGAAGGATGAGGACCTTATGTCCGGTCCGTTCGATCGCTCCCCCTTCGTGGGTGTTGACATGGCCAGTCCGGGCAGACAAAACCCCTTCATAGGACTTTAAAAAAGAAGAGATGATCGTTTTATTGGTTTGGGTCCCTCCGCTAATGAAGTAGACGTCTGCCCCAGGCGCATCGCAGGCCTTTC
>CABTZP010000115.1 GCA_902489375.1 uncultured Tissierellia bacterium
AGACGTGTGCTCTTCCGATCTTTTCAAGCGCATGATGAGAAAAAGCATTTATAGATTAAGTATACTCGAAAAAGAGAAAGGAAGAGGAGACCAGGTGGAAAGAAAGAAAAGCCCGGAAAAAAGAAAAAAAGAAAAGCGCTTTTCCTTTTGCCAGGAATTTTTTCTGATCAAGGAAGGAAAAGAAGAGCGGTTTTTTGATTGCCCGGACAGGGCCTGGGAAAAGGGCCTTTTTCTCCACATGAAAAGCGATCTGCAGGAAAATCTTTTTGGCCTGGAGAGAAAAGACGCTCTTTTTTTTCATGAGGGGAAAATCTCCCTTGCCCTGAGGGATTTTAATTCGGTTGAAGAACTGGAAGAGCGAGCCTTTCGGCTTTTCATTCCTCTTCAGGAAGAGCTGAAAAAAGAAGGGCTTATCCTTTGCCCCTTGGGCGTCGACCCCTTTAGCTCTTTTTCTTTCCCCCCTTCCTTAGAGCCAAAAGAGCGGGCCAGAAAAATTCGAGCAGGGACAGGGGGCCTTTATTTTGGCTTTCCCTTTGAAGGCGAAGAGGACTGGAGAAGAAAAAGAGCGCTTGCTGAGGTGCTTTCGCCGATCCTGGCGGCCCTTTTTGACCATGCCCCTGTCTTTGAAAAGAAGCCCTCTCCCGTCTTTGCCCTTCGTCAAGAGCTTCTTCGAAAAGCGGAGGGCGTCTTTAGGGAAAAGAGCGAACAGAAGGCTTCAATGGTCATCAGCTCCATGGATGCCCTCCCCCTTTCCTATGCCTTTGGCGCGGCGGCGCTTTTGCTGGGCCTTTTTGCGTCGGAAGAAAATGAAGAAAAGCTTAAAGATCGGCTGCTTCCTTCCTGCCCTGAAAATACCCGCCGGGGCAAAGACTCCGCTCGGGATAATGGAATTCGGGGCTATTATCTTTCGGATTATTTTGTGAACTGGGGGATGGATTTTTTGAACCTGGCCCAGGAGGGCCTAAAAAAAGAGGACCGGGTCTACCTGGTCCCCCTGAAAAATCTTTGGTCCAATTTAGAGGCTCCCCGAGATCTCCCGGATTTTCCTTATTCTAAAATGCCAAAGGAAAAGCCTTCTTCCCGCAAAGCTTCGACGATGGCGTGAAGGGATTCTCGTGTCAGGGGCTTATTGGCCGTATCATGCATTAAAATCGTCAGCACATTTGGCTTCCCAAAGGCGGCCCAGTCATGGAGAATATGATCGACCTGGCCCTGGATGGTTGTCGGGGTATCTTCTTTTCGGGAGGCGTCCCCGCACATACTGTTCCAGTCAATCCAGTCGAAACCCAATTGGGCAAGGGCCTGGTCCGCTGGCGCCATTTTTTTCCAGGACATATGCCCGCCCGGATACCGCCAAAGATGGGTTTCAAAGTCCTCCCCAAGAAGCTCCTCCAGCCGGGTCCGGCAGAGTTTGGCCTGCCGGACGATTTCCTTGGGATCGGCGATTCTTCCGGGATAAAGAGAAGAGTAGGTATGGTCATAAGAATGAATGGCCAGGGCATGGCCATCTTTCATCATTTTCAAGAGAAGATCCTTGTTTTTTTCGGTCAGAGAGTTGCCCACCATAAAAAAGGTGGCCGGGACCTGTTCTTTCTCCAGTTCCTTGAGAAGAAGGGGGGTAGAAACCGAAGAAACCCCATCGTCATAGGTGAGAAAGGCAATCCTTTCCGGTCCGTCCAGGATCTTTTCCCCGGCCATGGCGGCTTTCACCTCAGAGGCCTGATAGGCATAACGGGAAGAGCGGAGATTGTGATTTTTTCCTTTTCCATGGGCATTTTGCCGGACCTCTCTGGTATCTGCCCGGGCCATCGCCTCTCCCGCAAAAATCCCTTCTCCTTCCAGGGGCGGATCCTCATCGGAAGGATCCGCCTCTTCGGCGCTACGCTGGGATTCTAAGGCTCTTAATGAAGCCAGGGCAGCCCTTTTTTCTTCCTCTTTTCTCGCAGCTTCTTCTGCCTTTCGGGCCTCAATTTCCGCCTTTTTCTTCGAGACGATCTGAGTCTCCTGAGTGGAAGGGGTCTTTATTTTTTTGATTTTAAAAACCGTAAAGACAGTAAGAACCAGCAAAAAAAAGGCCAGAAAGACCAAAAACGGATGGCCGGTTTTTTCACTGCCCTTTTCAAAATTAGAGGGATCCTTTGAGCTGAACATGGCCGATTCCTTTCTGGTCCAGAAGCGCCAGGGCATAGTCATCCACCCGGTAGGCCTTTTCATAAACAATTCGCTTGATCCCAGCCTGGATTAAGGCTTTGGTGCAGTTAAGACAGGGAAAATGGGTAACGTAGCAGGTGGTTTCCTTGACGGAAATCCCTTCTTTTGCACAATAAAGGAGGGCATTCATCTCGGCGTGAATGGTGGCGATGCAGTGGCCGTCTCGCATGACATGGCCCGCCTCGCTGCAGTGGGGGCTTCCCGCCAGCGATCCGTTATATCCGGTGGAGACAATCCGGTGTTCATTATTGACCAGCACGCAGCCCACATAAGCCCGGTCGCAGGTTGATCGCCGTGCGACCATCCGGGCAAGGTCCATAAAATATTCGTCCCAACTTTTACGATCCATATTGACTCTTTTCTCTTTGAATGGTTTCCTATTCTTAAATACGCTTCGTAAGGAATGATGTGAAAACGAAAGCCCAATGATTGAAGAGCTTACGGTCTATATTTTATCGAAAGGCGCAAAAGAAGTCGATGAAGGAGGGAAAATTTTGGCCGGCATCAATGAAGAACAAAAAAAGGCCATCGAAAAAACAGAGGGCCCTCTGATGATTATTGCCGGCCCGGGAACAGGAAAGACGAGAACCCTCATCGAACGGACCCGGTATATCTTAAATCAGGGGCTTGCCAGGCCGGAAGAAATCACCCTGACCACCTTTACGAAAAAAGCCGCTGAGGAGCTGATCAGCCGGCTTTCTGAAGAGGGCGAAAAATGGGATGGGGCGCGGGTTCATGTTTTTTATTTGCCTCTAATGGTCGGAAAGCTTCTTCAGGGTGTCTCTTCTCAAATTCCCTTCCCGCCCTTTTTCCGGATTGTCCTGCGG
>CABTZP010000116.1 GCA_902489375.1 uncultured Tissierellia bacterium
ATGCCAGGCCTTTGCGGCGAGGGCTGCGGGAAGGGGCTTTCTTTCCATAACTGATGGAATTAAATCCTCTATCATCTTTCCCGCAATCACCTTGTTCCGATCCCCAATGATTGAAAAATAGGGTCCAGTCTCTTGCTCTTCTCCATAGAGGGTGTTGACGATTCGATAAAGAGGTGGGACATAGGGTTGTTTGGATTTTGTCTTGGTATTGTAAAATGGCCATGCCAAAGACGCATACCAGTATCCTACGTTTTCCGCTAACTGAGAGCCGGTATACTTTCGAAAGTATTTCAAGGCGACGCGCCCTTTACTCGTCTTTTCCACCATCATCAGCTGATAGGAAATTTCATCCGGTTTGCGGTCGCTGTTTCCGACTATCTTTTTTAATAGAAGCTTAGCCACCTGTCCCCCAAAGGTGTAGTCGCTCTCTTTCTCTGCCCCCTCCTTTGAAAAATCCGTTAAAAGATCCTCCAGCGGGCTAAGGTTATCCGGCTGAAAATCCTGAGTATTATAAATATCATGGGTGAACCAGCCGATAAGATAGGCTCCCGAACTTAAATAACGGCCATTGGTCTTGCTTTCCAAAAAGTATTTGAGCATTAAAAATACTTTCTGGGAAGTGATTAAGCCGATGTGAACCAGCTCTTCCCCATTTTGAAAACGTCCGAAATAAATTTCTTTGTGCGTGCTATTGCTGACCACCTTGGCGTTCCCCATCAGCCCCTGATGTTTAAAGGTAAGATAGGTCTCTTCTCCGGAAATGTCGCAGGGTTTAAGAGGCTTTTTTTCTAAGCCTTCCATCAAAAATTGAATGTAGTGCTGGTGGAGGCTCTGATCCCGGGTGACAAACCTAGTCCCCAGCTGAGAATCCGAATATTCCACACAGAACGTAACAAAAAGATCGGGAAAAGAATGCGTTTTCGTTCGATTTCCTTCTTTTTGTTCCACCTTCCCCTGGCCCATCAACTGAAAATCGTCCCCAAATAACGCAGGGAGGCTATCAGTAAAAACGTCATTTTCGGGATTGAGAAGATAGGAACAAATACTGCGCAAAAGTGGCTGAGAATGAGTCTTTTCGTAGTCCGCCCAAGTTTGTAGCTGGTCTAAATAGGCCTGATGATGGGTCTGTTCTTTCTTATCTGTTTTCATCTCCAAAGATAGGCGTTCAGAAAGGTAGAGCATTTTATCCACCAGAGGATGGGGGGCAATACCACTGGATCTACCAATCGACTTTTCGGATACTGGAAATTCAATATAGACCTCGTCCGGCAAAAAACGGGCATCCAAAAATTCGCCCTTTTCATTAAGCTTAATCTCAATAACATCATTTCCCTTTGATTTTTTACTGTCATGAAAAATAGGAAGCAAAATGGGATCGGTATCTTCTCCATGTTGATCGACCAGACCCGCTTTTTCCGCCTGCTGGTAGGTTTCATATAAGGAGGCTAAAGGATTCAAGAGATCCCTCCTTCCCGGTACTCCGCTTGCATTAGGGTTTCCTCTGCCGATTCAATTGTTTCGGTCCATAAAGACGGGAGCTTATAATCTATGATTTCGTGGTGAATTTCGCAATTTTTCGGTTCGATAAAACGGATCCTTCCGCTGTCCATCCGCGTATGCGTAAAGTTTGTGATCAGCGTGGCTTTTTTCTCTTTCTTGGCTCTCTTTTTCTTTAGCTCTTCTACAGAAGGATAAGAAAAAGAATGGAACTGTATGCCAAAATCCAACTGTTGGTTTTCATAAGCGGTATTGGCTTTATCAAAGTCTTCTTTGGATAGCCGCTGGGCATAGCCCAAGCACTCCCGGGCCCCTAAAAAAAGATCCCTCCTACCCCCTCGGTCCAAAGACCGCAAAAGAATTTGAGTATGTTTTTTCTCATCACGATCCCTTGAAAAATCCGGCCGGTCTTCATTCCAGATAAAGTGGAACTTCACTTCATAGCAAACGTCGATAAGGTAGGTGTAGTAAAAACGATCTTGATCTCCGTTCTTCAGGGGCACTAAAATCCCTTTCGTTTGGGTCCGAATGGGATTCATGACCTTGCATTCGTCAATGACGTTGGTCAGGGTCGGCTTCCAGTAAATAGCATCAACCATCCCCCGCAGGGCCTCATAGGTCGGAACCGAATAGGTGAACTTTTCCCCTCCGCCCTTTGTGGTGGGATCGGTAAATAGGGCAAAGTCCCCAAAAATCCGGCAATAAAAAGGCCCTGACCGAAACTTTTCTTCCCTCATTGTCATCAAACTCCTTTCCTAGATTAATTCTCTTTTCTATTGCCTCTCTATTTCACAAGAATGGGCAAATTTTGAGGATGATCCAGGTTTACGCCGAATTTTGAATCATACCAGTCCTTCTGTAAAATAAAGATCCTGTCCTGAAAAAGTCGAAAATAAGCTTCCGGATGGGCTTCGATAAAGTTTTGCGGAAGGTCAACCGAATAAAGGGATGCTCTCTGAATGAATTTTTTTGCCAAAGGATAGTTTTGTGTTCTTTCGGCTTCGAAGATCTGGTCCAAAAGATCTTCATTGTTATAGGGCACCAGGACCGTTCGCTGATTTTTTTCTTCAATCAGGTGAAAGTTTTCGCTTGCAGTTCGAAAATTTTGGTGAAGGGGAAAATTATCCGCCTGCATTTTAAAGGCTCGACGATCTCCTGCCTGGGTCGCCAGATCATTTAGATTTTTTTGATTGGAAGAAAGCAGATCAAAGACGCTGCCCCCATTCTGGTGAGAAGGAAGGGGATAGTCCATCGAGGATGGATGAGCCTGATAATACCGGGTAAAATATTCTTCTTTTAGGTCTTTCGGATGAAAGGGGCCCTGATCATCTGTTTTTCTCATGGCTGCCAATAGGGCATCCTGGGCCCATTGGATCGTCGGAAGACTCTTGAGTTCATCGGCTTGGAGACGAAAGGAAAAACATTTTCCAGGGACTAAGCTGCCTTGAAAAGCACCTTTATAGGTCACTCGAGACTTCGATTTTTGCCCGGTGTGTTCGATAAACAGCCGGTGTTCCTGATGCTTTCCC
>CABTZP010000117.1 GCA_902489375.1 uncultured Tissierellia bacterium
CGCCTTGAAGCACTGTTTTTCCCTAGGCCCCAGGCTACGCCACCTGTCTCTTATTTCGCGAAGAGCTTCAGGATACCTGAAGAGTTGAGCCAGATGATCATGATGGCGATCGGAGCCAGATACTTCACGACGAAGCGGTAGTATCCTTTGCCCTTGAAGACAACCCCATCTTTCTCGACTTCGTCAAACTGATACTGTGCTGGGTAGAACCAGCCCAGGAAGATGCACATAAATAGACCTGCTAATGGCATTAACAGAGATTCCGCAATGTATCCGGCGAAGTCGAATAAGGGCATTCCGAAGAACTGGGTGGTCCAAGGTCCATAGGAAAGAGCTTCCAAGATAGAAAAGACTAGGTTCACAGCCAGAAGGATCATAATTGACTTCTTACGATCCCAGTGATACTTATCAACCAGGAAGGAGTTTGGAACTTCGAGGAGAGATAAGGAAGAAGACAGAGCCGCGAAAAGAACCAGGAGGAAGAAGAGAACCGCAACAAAGCCACCACCAGGCATAACGTCGAAGATCTTGGGTAAGGTGATGAAGATCAATCCGGGGCCTGCTCCAGGTTCAAGACCGAAAGCAAAACATGCCGGAAGGATCGCAAAGCCAGCGATTAGAGCTGCCAAAGTATCTAAGACGGGGATGACCCAGCCCATTTTTTCAATGTTGGAATCGTCTTTCATGTACGATCCATAAGTGATCATGATGCCCATACCAAGAGATAAGGAGAAGAATACCTGGGAAAGAGCAGCGGTTAAAACGTCCAAGTTGATCTTTGAGAAATCAGGTTTTAAGAAGAACTCAACACCAGCGCCAGCGCCGGGTAAAGTACAGGAACGGGCCGCGATGACAACGACGATGATAAACAAAGCCGGCATCATGAATTTACAAGCCGTTTCCAGGCCGCTGGAGATATCCCGGTTTAAGATCACCAGGTTAATCAGTGCGAAAATCAAGGTCCAGATAATGACCTCGCCTGAGCTGGCGGTGAAGTTTGAAAAGTAGGTGGCGGAATCAACAGCAATGGAACGTCCTTTTCCTACTATATACATACACAAATACTTTAAAACCCAGCCACCGATAATATCGTAATAGGTGACGATTAAGAAAGCTGAAAGCAAACCCATGATTCCTGCGAAGGTGAAGCGGTTATCCAGGGTTTTGTAGGAACCAACCGCGTTTAACTTGGTCTTACGGCCGATAATCATTTCACCGACCAGGACGCAAACACCAATCGTGAAAACGATAATTAAATAAACAAGTACGAAGGCGCCGCCACCATTTTGACCGGTAATATATGGAAACTTCCACATGTTGCCCAGACCAACGGCGGATCCTACTGCTGCCATTAGAAACCCAAAATTCGAATTGAATCCACCACGTGCATTCGTTTTATTTTCGTCCATAATTCCCTCCTAAATAAAGGATGTTCATAAAAAAATAAATTCATTTCTCATTCGGCCTTGAAGATCCCCAATCTTCTAGGGCTTTTGACTGCTGGTCGGAAAATACAGGATTAATAAAATCATCAGATAAAGACTCTTTATAAAAAACAGCAGTTTTACCTAAACCGAATATTTATTTTCTATATATACAAGTTTGACCGCTCACCTCCCTCCGTGAATCCTCAGCACAATCTTGTATCAACATAACCTATGATACTATGAAAACGCTATCATTGCAATTTTTCAGAAAGAAAATTAAGGATGGTGTATATATTTTCCAGATTGTGTCCATTACTGGCATTAAGAAAAAAAAAAGAACCCTAGCGGGCTCTTTTATGGTCAATAAAAATTTTAAAATCAGAATCAATTTTCGGGCAAATTACCCCCTTCTTTTCAAAGGCCTTTTTAAAAGCACTTTTGACGAGGTGCCTTTACTTTCTTATTTATACATCCATAAGGTCTTCTTCCTCTGCGCACCCGCACTCCTCATCCTCCAAGACCACAATTTTCTCACTGATATCTCTCTTCAGCACATAGGAGAGGATGATATGGATAATGATCAGGAAGAACATCGTGATGATATCCCCGAATTCGACCACCCTTAAGAGCTTTAACACTTCCGCCATCAGCATGATTTCAAGGGAAGTGATCATGCCGGATGGAAGGGTTGTTCGGGCGTTAAAGGCCGTAAAATCCAATTTATCCACGAAAAAGAGCAGGTAACAGGCCTTGACAATCGTCACGATGGCGACAAAAAGAGAGATAAATTCGATAATGACCGATACCGGCGAGGTAATGGAGATTAAAATGTGATGCAGGCTTTCGTTCATGGGAAGCTCCTTCGTTCATTTGGGAAAAGGCCAGTCGATCGAAAAGTTCGATCGAGTAAGATGGTATCATCATACAATAAATCAATACAATTTTCACATTTTTCAGGCTTTTTCCTCTGTCTTTGTCCTTTTCTTATGACGATAGCCCAAAGCGAGACCAATCAGGATGCCCAGGCCGGCAAAAAGAATCCATCCAAAGCCTTGACTGGCAAAAGGAAGCCTGGCGTAGGCTGAAAGAAGCACGCCTTCCCCCTTTTCCATCGCAATCAGGCAGTCAAAAACAGCGGCGGGAAAGGTGAAAAGGACCGCGCATCGGTAGGTGATTGGAGAAAGATCCCCCTTATCAATCATGTTAACAATCATCATGGCAACAACAAGGGGATAAATCACAAGAAGGAGGGGGGTCGAGGTAGAAACAATCTTTTCTACCCCCAATACGGCGAGAAGGGCCGAGATGATAAGGGAAATGACAACGACCACTTCATATTTGAATTTTCCTCTGGAAATTTCCTGAAAGAAATTTCCCGTTGCTGAAGCCAGGCCAACGGCGGTCGTTAAACATGCGCAGGATACCGCGATGGCAATGCCGATAATACCAAGCTTTCCTAAGGTTTTAAAAACAATGGCGTTTAAAAGTTCTGAACGGCTGATGTCCATCGGCGTGTAAGACTGAGAATAAGCTCC
>CABTZP010000118.1 GCA_902489375.1 uncultured Tissierellia bacterium
GGCGCCTACATTGAAAAAGATATGCGGGAGGATATGTACCGGCACATTCAGACGCTTTCCCATTCCTTTTTTTCCACCCATGAAACCGGGAGGATGATCTCTTCGCTCACAACGGATCTTTTTGAAATCACAGAATTTTCTCACCATTGTCCGGAGGAGTATTTCATTGGGACGGTTAAGCTTTTGGTCGCCTTTTTTGTCCTCATCCGGATTTACTGGCCACTGACCCTTCTCCTTTTTGCTCTGATTCCTCTCTATTTTTACGCTTCCTCAGCCTCCCGAAAGAGGCTGCGGGCGGCGAGACTTGAAGAAAGAAAGCAGATTGGAACGATTAACAGCACGATTGAAGAAGCCTTTCTGGGTTATTCGCTGGTGAAAAGCTTTTCGAACGAAAAGGTGGAAGAGGAAAAATTCGCCAGGGATAATTCGGCCTTCGTCGAGATCAAGGAGAAGTTTTACCGGGCCATGGCCACCTACGATGCCCTTTCCCGCGCTTTTGACGGGATTCTCTTACTCTTTGTTTTGCTCTTTGGCGGTCTGGCCCTGGTAAACGAGAGAATCAGCCCGGGGGAATTTGTCGCCTTTATTCTCTACACCCAAACTCTTTTAATGACCCTGTCGCGAATTATCGAATTTACAGAAACTTTTGAGCATGGGATGACGGGCCTGGAGCGCTTTGACTTAGTCATGTCGATCCAATCGGATGTCAAGGAAAAGCCTGATGCCAAAAAGTTGGAAAAGGCCCAGGGGCGGATCTGCTTTGATGAAGTTTCTTTTGCCTATCCGGACGATCCGGATCGGAAGGTTCTCGATGGATTGAATTTAACGATCGAACCGGGCAGGCAAATCGCCATTGTCGGGCCTTCCGGAGGGGGAAAGACAACCATCGCAAACCTCATCCCCCGTTTTTACGATGTCAGTCAAGGGGCCCTTACGGTTGACGGGGCTGACGTCCGGGACCTTACCCTCGAAAGCCTCCGAAACCAGATTGGGATGGTCCAGCAGGATGTCTACCTTTTTTCGGATACCGTCCGGGCCAATATTGAATACGGCCTGCCCGGCGCTTCCTATGAACAGATTGTCCGCGCCGCGCGCGAGGCCGGGGCGGATGAGTTTATCAAAGACCTTCCCCAGGGCTTTGATACCTATGTCGGGGAGCACGGGGTAATGCTCTCCGGCGGCCAAAAGCAGAGAATTTCCATTGCCCGGGTGTTTTTGAAAAATCCCCCGATTCTCATTTTGGACGAAGCGACTTCCGCCTTGGATAATCTCAGCGAGCGTCTCATTCAGCAGTCCCTGGCGAAACTGGCGAAGGATCGAACGACCATCACGATCGCCCACCGGCTGACCACGGTACAAAATGCCGATGAAATTATCGTCCTTATCCATGGCCGAATCAAAGAACGGGGAAAGCATTTGGATTTGATGAAAAAGGGAGGATTATACAGCCAGCTTTACCGGGGAACCCTTGATACAGAGACCTTGAAGGATGAGGATTGGGAAAAAATGGATTTGAATCAATAAAGGAGGAAAAAATGAGCTTACTGGATCGCCCGATTGAAGTCAATCAGCTGAAACTGAAAAACCGTCTGGTTATGCCCCCGATGGCGACAGAAACCGCAGATCTCGACGGGAAAGTGACGCCGGGTCTGCTTGATTATTATCGAAGAAAAGCCCAGGGGGGCTATATCGGCCTGATCATTACCGAGTATATGTATGTGAATGAGGAGGGAAAAGCCAGCAAAAACCAGCTTTCGATTGCAAATGATGAAGTTCAGGAAGGGTTAAGGGAACTGGTCGGCGTGATTCATGAAAACGGAAGCAAGACCTTTGCTCAGCTCCATCACGCCGGCGGAGCAGCGGACAGGAAGCTGACTGGAAAAGAGCCTTACGGACCGAGCAGGACCGCCCTTCCCGGCTCCCTTCATCTCTTCCAGGAAATGACAGTGGAACAAATTAAAGAGGTCGTTTTGGATTTCACCCGGGCGGCCCTTCGCGCGAAAGAGGCGGGATATGATGGAGTGGAGATTCATAGCGCCCACGGCTATCTTTTAGATCAGTTTTATTCTCCCCTGACGAATCTTCGGGAAGACGCGTACGGCAAAAAGAACCTGGAAGACCGCCTGCGCTTCCAGGTAGAAATCATTTCGTCGATCAGAAAGGCCGTCGGTCAAACCTATCCCATTGCCCTGCGGCTGGGGGCCTGTGACTACCTTGAGGGAGGATCAACCCTGGACGATGCGATCGGAGCGGGAAAAATTTTGCAAAAAGCCGGATTGGATTTGCTTGATATCTCCGGCGGACTAAAAGGCTACACCCATCCGGAAAATAAGGAGCCGGGGTATTTCAAGGACGCGTCCAAGGCCGTTAAGGAAACCCTCTCGATTCCGATCATCTTGACCGGAGGCGTCACAAAAAGAACGGAGGCGGAAAGTCTTCTTGAGGAAGGCGCGGCGGATCTTGTCGGCGTGGGAAGAGCCATTTTAAAAGATGATTTATGGGCTCAAAAAGCCATGGAACAAGGCCAATAGCTAAAAGAGAAGACCAGCCGTCGGCACGGCAGGATTTTGAAATTGGCGTTGACTCAGTCGCCTATGGAATGGATTCGATCACCCTTGTCGAGTCCGTAAAACAAATCGTTAAAGAGATTAAGAATTAGTTTTTGAAATGAGGAACGGATAGATGATCTTCGGGCGAATTGGTGAATATTTAAAAAAACCCGTCTCTTAAACCATTGAAAAATGCCCATTTCCTTCGCGAGAAGCAAATGGGCATTTTTAATCCGGAGACGGTGGGATTCGACCCCACGTGACGGAGACAGCCAAACTGATTTCGAGTCAGCCCCGTTATGACC
>CABTZP010000119.1 GCA_902489375.1 uncultured Tissierellia bacterium
ACCGCTTTTGCTGATCTCCCAGAGGATTGGACATGCCCGGACTGTGGCGTGGATAAGAGTATGTTTGAGCCCCGATTTACGGCTCAGTCGGGCGACTGGCGCAGGAAAAAAATCTTACCGAGATCATCAAAGCCCATCAAAAGATCCTGGAAAAGGCCCCGGACGCCTATCTGCTTTTAGTTGGAGACGGAAAATACCGCCCTGAGCTGGAAGATCTGGTCAGCGATCTGGGGATCGGGGACCGGGTCCGCTTTACCGGCATGATCCCCGCTGAAGAGGTCAATCTGTATTATAAAATCCTCAACTTTTTTGTGTCCGCGTCTATTTCTGAAACCCAGGGCTTAACCTATATCGAAGCCCTGGCCGGGGGCCTTCCGGTGCTCGCCCGAAGGGACGAAGCCGTCGAAAATGTGGTCATCCCCGGAGAAAATGGATTTATCTTTGACACCACAAAAGAACTGGAGGATGCCACGCTAAGCCTTATCCAGGATCAAAAGCGCCTGAGAAAACTCCAGGAGGGGGCGGTCCGCTCCCGGGAAGACTTTTCCACCCAAAAATTCGGCCAAAGGGTAAACCAGCTTTACGAAGAGCTTTATCACTCAGGAAAACTCCCCAAAAGCCATAACGCCGATCTTTTGCGGGCGACAAAACAGGAACTGGCCAGCCTTTATGATACGGTAAGCGAAAATTTATTTGACATCTGATTTTGATCCGAAAAAAGACAAAAAAAAGGGACGGACCCCGAACCAGGATAGGTCGGGAACCGTCCCTTTATTTTAGATTGAATGAGTAAATAGGAATTATTCGTTATAGGGCTCAAACATACTCTTATCCACGCCACAGTCCGGGCATGTCCAATCCTCTGGGAGATCAGCAAAAGCGGTGCCTGGCTTTACTCCGTTATCTGGGTCTCCTTTTGCGGGATCATAGATATATCCACAACCTTGGCATACATACTTCTGAGCGTCCGACATAAACATATCCTCCTTAAATTATTCATGGATCCTGTTCAGATTTTCAAAGGGAAAGGTCTTATGGCTTTCATCTTTCCCAACTTGCATCGAGCGATCCCATCGCTCCCTGCTTCTTTATATTACCAAAAAACGCTTTCTTAAACACTGCGTATTTTTTCTAAGGGAGGGTATAGGTAGTTTTGGGAAGGAGGCAGTCATGGCGTATTTATATTTTGGAACCGTGCCCAGTGAAATTAAAAAAGTTTGTTCATCAGTCAATCAAATCATGACCCAGCTTAAGCTTCGGTGCGAACTGACCGATGACTGTCTTTGGGACATTCGCCTCATCCTTTCGGAGCTGATGATTAACGGCTGTGATCATGGCAATATGAATGATCGGGATAAGCTTGTCACGCTCGAACTCATGGTGGATCAGGACAAGGTGAACATGATCGTAAAAGATGAAGGAGGCGGAATTTTCTGGCAGAAAGATTCTCCGTCCGACATCTCTTCCTGCTCAGGAAGAGGCCTTCGGATTGTTCAGGCCCTTTGCGATGAGATGACGATTAAAAACACCGAGGTCCACTGCGCCCTATGGGTAAAAGACGAGGAAAAAGCAAAATATTAAAGAACAAAGTGAATCGACGGTCCAATCAGGGTAGACGCCCTGATTTTTTTTTGGCTTTTTGCCCCGATTTTCGAACGTCTTGCGCGAAAAAGGGCAAAAAGAACAAAGTCCCCTCAGGGGAAAAAAGGATCTATCATCGATAAAAAATGGCAAGTATGTTAAAATAAAAACGGATTTTTGCCCGAGACCGGGCGGATCCACCCCGAAAGGGATCGCCCTTTTGGAATAAAGGAGAAATTATGACAAAAGCGAAAAGGCAAGATATTCGCAATGTTGCGATTATCGCCCACGTTGACCACGGAAAAACCACCCTAGTGGATGCCCTGCTCAAAACCAGCGGAAGTATTCGTGAAAACCAGGAAGTCCAGGAGCGCGTGATGGACTCCAACGCCCTGGAACGCGAGCGCGGCATCACCATTCTCGCCAAAAACACCGCCATCCATTATCATGGCGTGAAAATTAATATCATTGACACCCCAGGACACGCCGACTTTGGCGGCGAAGTGGAACGGGTCTTAAAAATGTGTGACGGGGTCATTCTTGTCGTCGACGCCTTTGAAGGCCCCATGCCACAGACCAAGTTTGTTCTGCGAAAGGCTATTGACCTGGATCTTCCTGCTATTATCTGCATTAATAAAGTCGATCGACCGGATCAACGGGTCGAGGAAGTCAAGGATGAGCTTTTAGACCTTTTTGTTTCCCTGGATGCCCCGGAATCCTATTTGGATTCTCCCGTCATTCTGGCTTCGGCAAAAGAGGGCTGGGCGGGCGAAAGCTTTGAAGAAAAAGGCGAAGATATGCAGCCGCTTCTTCAGACCATTTTGGACGCCATCCCTATGCCGGAAGGAGACGGAGAAGCCCCCTTTAAGCTTCTGATTTCCACGGCCGATTTTAATGACTATGTCGGAAGAATCGGCATTGGAAAGATTGATCAGGGAAAGATCCATGTCGGCGACCAGGCCGAAATTCGAAATTTCAATAATCCGGATGTCGCCCGCAAGGTGAAGATTACGAAAATTTTTGAGTTTGACGGATTAAAAAGGGTCCCTGTGGAAGAAGCCTCCATGGGCTCCATCATCGCCGTTTCCGGCGTCGAAGGGATTGAAATTGGCGATACCCTCTGCTCGCCCGAGGACCTTGTGCCCCTGCCCTTTGTTAAAATTTCGGAGCCGACCCTGCAAATGACCTTTTCCGTCTCCACCTCGCCCTTTGCCGGCAAGTCCGGAAAA
>CABTZP010000120.1 GCA_902489375.1 uncultured Tissierellia bacterium
AGAGGAAATGAAAGACCTCTTGCCTGGTGCCGTCCAGCTCTATCCACAGGATCTTCCCCGCCTTCGTGTGGGCGATGTCCTGGATCTTTAGACCGGCTTTTTATTGGATGAAAAAAGAGAAGGAAGGAGAAGACCGATGGAAAATCCAAAGATCGCAGCCATGATCGCCGGAGCAGGTTATGGCCGGCGGATGGGTAAAAATCAGCATAAGATGCTGATTGAAATCGAGGGGCTCAAGGTCCTCGAGTGGACCCTTCGCGCCTTAAAAAAAGCGGAGGCCATCGATGCCTACATCCTCGTTTTGCGCGCGGAAGATATGGCCTATGTCAGGGAGATCCTCTGTCCGTCGGTTTTTGATCCTGAAGATCAGGTCCTTTTCGTTCAAGGGGGAAAAGAACGATCCGATTCGGTGAAAGCGGGCCTTCAGGCTCTTCCCCAGGACACGGACTATGTCCTGATCCATGATGGCGCCCGGCCCTTTGTCTCGCCGGGGCTCATTCACCGGGCAATGGATCGGCTTTTGCGGGGCGATGTTGAAGGGGTCATCGCCGCCATGCCCTGTAAGGACTCCATGAAAGCCGTCAGCGAGGACGGATTAATCCAAAAGGCGCTTGACCGCAGGACCCTTTACCAGGCTCAGACCCCGCAGATTTTCCGCAAAGACACCCTCCTGGAGGCCTACAGCAAGGTCCTTCCCGGTCAGACAGATCTTACCGATGACGCGCAGATTGTTGCCGAAATCGGCGGCCGGGTTGCCATTGTTCCGGGGGAGGAAACCAATATTAAAATTACCACCCCTGATGACCTTACCCTGGGTCAGATGATCCTCAAAGACCGTCGGGAAACCGTCCGAAAGAGTTTAAAAGCGGAGATGCGGTAAAGAAAAAGCCTATTTTTCATTTTGCCAGTAATGATCTATGAGCTCAATAAAATGATTCATTTGTGGAGTGACCCACTTATTTTTATGATAATAGACATGGACGTAAAATTTAAAATCCAAGTCGGATACGGGCAAAACACAGATTCCATCATCTTCTTTAAAATAATTGACTAGCGACTGATTGAGAAAGGTAATGCCCAGGTTTTCCTTCACGAGGTTCAAAATGACGGTGGGACTGTCTGTTTTTATGGTTGAAAGAATGGGCTTTTTTGCCTGAATGCTGAGTTTGTTCAGTTCCCGCTGAAAAAAGGTTTCATCCCCGGTGAGGATAATCGGATATTCAAAGACGTCCTTCAAATGGACGTCTTTTTCTTTGGCAAGAGGATGGTCCTTTGAACAGAAAAAAGCGCCGGATTCTTCGTGACTGATTGCCCGAACGAATTCCGGATTATTGATCATTTCGCCCATGGTTAAAATGAGATCGACTTGATTCTTTTTGACCATGTCAAAAAGAGTAGAAGAAATGTGTATTTCCCACAAAGTTGCAATTTCGGGCAATAGCTTTTTATATTCGGGGATAAGGTTTAAGACTAACGAGAGCATGATTGACTCGACGACGCCAACTCGTAATGACCCCTGTAATTTAGCACTGTTCAGATTACCGATATTTTTTATCTTTTCTTCTGTTTTCAAGATTTCTTTTGAGTAGATAACCAGCTGCTGACCATACTCGGTCAGGACATTTTTATTTCCAATACGATCAAACAAGGAGACGCCAAGCTCATCCTCCAATTGCTGAATATGCGTGGTTACCGTAGATTGCGAGTAATTTAAATCCGAAGCCGCTTTGGTAAAATTGCCTACCTCCGCGATCTTCAAAAAGCTTTTTAAATTCCTGATTTCCATTCTTTCTCCCCCTCATGTTTTTACGCCGCGATAGTCCCAAATCCACCATTATTTTTCTAAACTTTCCACATCATCTAGGAAACCGATTGCATCGATTGAGAAGTTCTATTTCCCATCCCCGGAGACCCTGATTATAATATAAATCAACTATAGTACATGATTATGAAAAATGAAAGTGATTCGGAAAAAAAGCTGCAACAATCGGGAAGGAAATCAGCGCTTTCATTGCGAATCGAATAAACAAAGGTGTTCAAATTTGTTGTAGGCCTACAGCATTTGAAATATCAATAAAGGAGATCGATTTTTTCGATCGCGGAAATCAAGGAAGTCCGATTATTTTTCTCCTGTTTCGATAGGGGATGATCGCAACTTCTACCTGTTTATTTCGATAAGAATATTTTTTTATCCCGATGATATGCATTTTATATGCGTTTTTCGAGGATGCCTTTTAAAATAAAGGAGAAGAAAAATGATAAAGGAAAACGATTCGAAAAAGACTCAGGGTCTCAGTTTCGGGATGTCATTGCTGGCATTTCTACTCGTAATGACCGTTTTAGTTGTCGGCGTTTTAGTTTATAAAGTCAAGATGCCAGTCCTGCTTTTTGCTTGTTGGCTCATTGTCATTCCCTTTGGTCTGGCCGCCAAGGTGCCCTATCAGGTTCAGGCTGAGGGCGCGGCCGAGATGGTCAAGAGGGGATTGGATGGCATCACCATTATTTTAGCGGTCGGCGCGATGGTTGGCGCCTGGATCTCCGCGGGAACCGTACAGGCTTTAATCAATGTAGGATTAGAAATCATTAATCCAAATATCTTTTTAGTATCCACCTTGCTGCTTTGTTCTATCGTCTCATTAGGGTCCCCGTCAAAACGTGTGTGAAAGCGTGGGAGCCGCCAACCGCGTAGGCTAAATAACTGACCAGCATGGTGACGA
>CABTZP010000121.1 GCA_902489375.1 uncultured Tissierellia bacterium
CAAAAAAGAGCAAGGATCACAAAGGAAGCCACCGGAACCGGAGACCTGAAGACCGGCGTGAAGGACTTGAGATCGGAAGAGCGATCCAGAGCAAAAAGACCTTCCAGGACATTGTGATAAATTATGGGAAAGACAATTAAAAAGCAAATAAAAACCGAAAGGGCCTCAGATTTCATCCAAAAAAGAGCAAGGATCACAAAGGAAGCCACCGGAACCGACTGAATGGCCTGAACGAAGGGCTGAAGGAGGCTTCGGACGGTTTCGTTCCGATAGGAAATCCCCGCCAACATCGCCGCGGTCCATTGGGCGAGGAAAAAGCCCAGAAGAATACGAAAAAAAGAAAAAAAGACCCGATGGAAAAAGTCCGCTTGCCTTGTCAGGCGAAAAAATTCGGCGATGACCTCCCCCGGACCGGGGAGAAAAAGGGAATTATCCACGAAATAGGAAAGGAAAAGCCAGACGAGGATCCAAAAAAGCCCGACCCCGACTTTTCTTTTCCATCGATCATTCGGCATTTTCATCCCTTTTTCCCTCCTCCCCCAATCTTCCTTGCTCCTTGTTTTAAGGCAGGTAATAGAAGTCGCTTTCAGGCAGTTTTCCGCCGACCGACTGAGGATTTTCCTGATAAAGCACCTCCAGGTAACCTGATAGCTGCTCTTTCATGGCTGAACCGGTGATGGAAACAAGATTGCAGTAGGGAAGGGCTTTTTCTGCGATTGGGGCAGGGAAGAAACCAAATTTTTCGATAAGCTGGGCTGCCTCTTTGCTGTTTTCATTGACGTAGGAAACCGACCCTTCATAGGCTTTTAAGAGGGCCTTGACTTCTTCGGGATGGGCATGGACAAAATCCTTCCGGCACACGAGAACCCCCATGACCAGGGCGGAAGGCTTTTCTGCCTTCTCCTGGGTCTTTTCCCATTCCTTTGTCAGATCCAAAGCCATGTGCAAATCCTTGATTTTTGTCTGCGCGATGGTAACAAAAGGCTGGGGAAGGAGGGCGGCTCCGTTCGGATCTTGAGAGAAAGATGCCAGGGCTTCCGCATGCTCATTTTTCCATTCTACAAGGACTTCCTCCGGCTGGATCCCATTTTCTTTTAGCAGGTGGCGCAGGACATATTCCGGACTGGCGCCTTTTCCTGAGGCATAAAGCGTTTTTCCTTTTAAATCCTTCATAGACTGGATGGAATCGCCTTTTTCAACGATATAAAGGACGCCAAGGGTATTGATGTTCAGCGTGACCATTTTTCCCTCTGTCTTTTGATAGAGGACCGCGCCCAGATTGGCCGGAAGGGCGGCCACATCCGCCTCCCCTTTCATGATCATCGGAACCGCCTGATCCGGGCTATTAACCAGTTCAAAGGAAAGAGGAAGGGCCTGGGGATTTTCATTCGCATCGGCCATCAGCTTTACCATGCCCATTGAAGTCGGCCCCTTAAGGCCCACGATCCGGATGGGGGCGGAGCTTTCTTTTCCTCCACTGGAAGAACAGGCGGTCAGCAATAGGGCAGCCGCAAAAAAGAGACAGAAAAATACGCTTTTTTTTCTTTTCATGTTTTCTTCCTTTCTCAAGCCAGATTGGGGAGGAAATTTCTCCCTATAAAAAATCTGGCTGACCTTTTCTATTCCTCATTATTTTATCATTTTCATCAGATTTTCCAGGATATGATAAAATTATATTTATTAAAGAACGGAGAAGATTTCTGCTAAAAATAGGATGGTTAAAAAATATCTGTCGTTTTTTTTCTGCTCGGAAGGAAATTTGGACTTACCGAAGCCTAAAATTGTAAAGCCAAATTAGAAAAGAGGAGAGTATGAAACACGCCTATTTGGATATTATCGACATCCGACGAAAAGTTTTTGAGACGATTTCTCGAATGGCCTTTGAAGATATTGATCTGATGCAGCTTCCCCACATTGTCCATGAGGCTTTTCCCGGACAAAAAGGACAATTTCATCAGGATATTTTTGAGGAGCGGGCCATTTTCGGCGAGATGCTCCGCCTTGGTCTGGGCATGGATGCTCGTCTGGCGGATAATCCCGGCGTCATTACCGATGGCATTGAGGATATCGACATGGACACCAATGTGTACCGCCCCCCTTTGGTTTCCGTGATTCGAATTGCTTGTCAGGCCTGCCCCAGCAAGAAAGTTCTGATTACGGATAACTGCCGAAAATGCATTGCCCACCCCTGCACGACGGTTTGTCCGAAAAACGCAATTTATCCTGAAAAAAATCAGATGCAAATTCATCAGGAAACCTGCGTCCACTGCAAAGCCTGTATCCGCAACTGCCCCTACAACGCCATTGTCGAACTGGTCCGGCCCTGTGCCCAAGCCTGTGCGGTCAATGCCATCAAGGCGGATGAATATGACCGGGCCGATATTGATTATCATAAGTGTGTTTCCTGCGGGGCCTGCATCACAGCCTGTCCTTTTGGTGCGATAGCCGATAAGTCTCAGATTTATCAGTTGATCAAGTCCTTAGAATCTCACGAGCATCATTACGCCATCATTGCCCCGGCTTTTACCGGACAGTTTGGCGCCAAGGTCACGCCAGAGCAGGTGGCGGAAGGCTGCTTAAGACTGGGCTTTGAGGATGTTGTTGAGGTGGGATTGGGCGCGGATCTTACGACCATGAATGAAGCGAATGAATTTTTGGAGACTGTCCCGGACAAGGCGCCCTATATGGCGA
>CABTZP010000122.1 GCA_902489375.1 uncultured Tissierellia bacterium
AAAAAAAAAAAAAAAAAAAAGAGGGGGGAGAATGTTTTAAAAGGGGGAGAAAAAAAAATTTTTTTTGGTGGGGATGGGGGGCGTAAGATTGCGGGGGATGGCTGATTTTTTTTAGGGGCGGGCTTTGGGGACGGGGGGTCGGGTTCCCCGCCATAATAAATATATCTCTCATTTGGAGGCCATTGGCATTCCCGTCGTCATTGGACAAGGTCCGGAAAACATTCAAGACCAGGATCTTTTTGTGTACACGGATGCTCTCCTTCCTACCAACACGGAACTTCTTGCTGCGAAACAATCCGGCCGTCCCGTCTTCACCCGGGGACAATTTTTAGGGGCTTTGATGAAAAATTTCACCTACGCGATCGCTGTTTCCGGCGCTCATGGCAAATCAACAACAACCTCAATGATCTCGGACATTCTCCTCCGCTCGAAGATGGACCCGACCATTCTGATTGGGGGGCTTTTGGATGATATCGGCGGTAATGTCATGGCCGGGCAGGATGATATTTTTGTCGCCGAAGCCTGCGAATATAAGGCAAATATCCTTTACTATTACCCATCGATCGCCATTGTCCTAAATATTGATGCCGATCACTTGGATTTCTATAAAAATTTGGATGACATCATCCACACCTTTGAAAAATATATGGAAAATTTAGGGCCGAATGGAACGGCGATCATTAATGTAGACGATCCCCATAATGCAACCCTTCCGGACCATGTCCAGGGAAAAGTCATTACCTATGGGATGGAAAATGAGAAAGCCATGATCTTTGCTGAAAATATCCACTTTGACGATAGGGGCTGTCCCATTTTTGATGTTCGGTTTCCGGAGGGAGAAAAAGCAAAGGTGCATCTGAATGCCCTGGGCCGTTTTAATGTGCGAAACGCCTTAGCTGCCATGATTGCCGCCCATGAGGCCGGCGTTTCCTGGGACGTTGCCGTAAAGGGCGTTGAGGATTACCGTCCTCTTCACCGGAGAATGGAAGAGGTGGGGAGCTTTATGGGCGCAAAAGTCTACACCGATTACGGGCACCATCCCGCGGAAATTGAAGTGACGCTGGCAGCCATGGCGGAACATAAAACCGGTAAATTTTATTGCGTCTTTGAACCCTATACGCTCTCAAGGACCCGGACGTTAATGGAGGAGTTCGCGGGCGCATTTGGATCCTGTGATGAAGCCATTATCACAAAAATCATGGTTGCCCGGGAAGTCGATGACGGGACCGTTCGATCGGAGGAGCTAGTCAAAAAAATCAATCAAAGGGGAGATCGGGCCGTGTATCAGGAAACCTATGAAGATGTGGCAGACTATTTAGAAAAAGTCATCCAGCCCCGGGATATGATCCTGACCACCGGATGCGGAGACGCGGACCAAATCGCCAATCTCCTGATTAAAAGAAACGCAGAGAAACAAAATCAATGATCCCTTATCATTTCTGAATTTCTTCTCTTAGCGTCATTACTTGAGAAAAGAATTCATCGGAAAGATCAGAATAGCCCAGGAGGAAATCCAAATCTTCCAGGGCTTTTTTCTTTTCTCCCAATACCGAATAAAGAATCGCCCGGTTAAAACGAAGACGAAGAGCGGACGGGTGGCGGTTTAGCCCAAGGCTCGCGTACTCGATTGCCTCTTCTCTCTTTCCCAGGGCATTGAGATTATAAACCAGGCCATTATAAAGATCCTCAAAATCGCCTCCCTTATCCAGAGCGGACTGAAAATAATCTTTCGCCTGAACGTACTTTTCAAGATTTTGAAAGGCTGTTCCCAAATAATAATCGACATCGTATCGGGGCCGGTCCTTATTAGCACGATTGAAGGCCTCAATGGCCTTGGGATAATTGGCTCGATTGAGGTAGTAAATCCCATCTTCCAATGCCGCTTCCGGTTCAATTTGTACGATTGCCTGTCGAATTTGCTCACGAATCTCTTCCCGGTCGGCCGCTTCCAAGGCACGCTGGTAGTAGGCCTCGGCCTTTAAGTAATGGCCCAGCCCCTCATTGAGCTGACCAAGCCCCATATTCGCCATGACATGGTTTTCCTGGCAGAGAAGGACCTCTTCGTAAAGAGCTGAAGCCTCTTTTACCAGCTCTTCCTGGTCTTTCTGGGGAGCATCCATGGCACGGGAAAAAAGAAATTGGGCAAGCTGAACTTTGGCAAAAAGATTTTTTGAATCCAGTTCCAGGGCCGCGCGAAAAGCAATTCCGGCATGGTCTAGATTTCCCTCTTCGATCGCTTCCTTTGCCAATTGACAGGCAAAACGGTCAGGGGCCGAGACTGCTTTTTTGAGAATTTCTTTATACTCCGGGGCGTATTTAAAGTCGGGATCAATACCTACATTCCAAACCATTCCCTTAAGAAAATAGGAAAGGTCGATCGACTGATCCAGTTGGTCATCCCGAAGGCCCTCCAAAAAATCAAAGGTCCGTATGGGAAGGGGCAGATCGGGACGAAATAAATCAGCATGGCAAGCTTCCTGCTTTAGCTCCAGGTAAGCAAGCTCGTGAGTAAAGCGCAAAAAGTAGTCCTTAGCGCCCATTTTGAATCCTTTCTCTAAAGGCCCTTCCTCTTTTATTCGAGATCGGAAGAGCACACGTCTGA
>CABTZP010000123.1 GCA_902489375.1 uncultured Tissierellia bacterium
ACAAAACCCAATTTTTCTGTTGTTGTTGCCTTAATGGAAATCTGGGAAGAGTCGCACTGGAGATCTTCGGCCAGATTTTCCCGCATTTTTGGAATCGAAGGCGCAAGCTTTGGTCTTTGACAGGCGATGACCGCGTCCATATTGCCCAGCTGGTAACCCTCTTCGAACATTTTTTCCCGAACTTTTCTCAGGAGGATTCGAGAAGAAATCCCCGCATAGGCGGGGTCCGTATCCGGAAAAAGATGGCCGATATCTTCCCTGGCCATGGCGCCTAACAGGGCATCCATCACCGCATGGATCAGGACATCCGCATCGGAATGGCCTAAAAGGCCCTTTTCAAAGGGAATGGTTTCACCGCCTAAGACAAGCGGCCGACCGGTCACCAGCGGATGCACGTCATAACCGATCCCCACCCTGGGGAGAAGATAAGAGGGAGTTTGCATGGTTTTCTCCTTATTTTAAAGTGATCAACATCAAGCCTTCATACAGGAAAGCAGCTTTTGTAAGGCCTCATTTACCGCGGCAATCCGAGCTTCTTTCGTATACGTGCCGATATGTGGGGTAAGCACAACGTTTTCCAGGCTGGCCAGCTCTTCCGAAATGACGGGCTCATGATCAAACACATCTAGCGCTGCCCCGGCGACTTTTCCCTTCTTCAGAGCTTCAACCAAATCCTGTTCATCAATTAGTTTTCCCCTGGCGGCATTTATAATGTAAACTCCATCCTTCATTTTTTCAATGCTTTCCTTATTAATAAAATGATAATCATCCGGAGCATAGGGGATGTGGAGGCTTATAATATCTGAAGCTTTCAGCAGTTCCTCTCGGCTCACATATTTGGCTGGAAAAGGAAGTCCGGCTGATTCAGGAACCGGATTTCTCTGGAAATAGATGATCTCTGCTCCCAAGAGACTAAAAATTTCGGCAACAGTTTTTCCAATCCTGCCCAGTCCCATAATCCCAACCGTTTTTCCGATCAGCCCGGTCCCCTGCGCCCCAAAACAGGTCCGGCGGATGGTTCTTTCTTTTCTATAATTTTTATCCTCAATCAGAATCCGGCGAAGGAGAGCCAGCGTGATCCCCACGGTTAATTCCGCCGTTGGGATCCGGGCGGATTGAGGCGCGTTGATGACCGTAATCTTTTTTTCAGCCAAATACGCCAGAGGCAAATGATCCATTCCCACCGATGCTGTCGCTATGAAACGAAGGGATGTGGACTCTTTTCGCAGCGCTTCTAAAAAATCGACGCGGATTTTGCGTCCGAGCGTAAAGAGCGCCTCAGCCGATTGCAAGTGAAACAAGAGCTCCTCATGAGAAAAATGACCTTCAGAAGGCAAGACAAGCTCAATATGATTTGGAATTTGCGTAAGACAGACGTCCGGAACCCAGTCCGTAAAAACAATTTTCATGATGATCACCTCAATAACAATTTTACAATCAATGACCCCAAAACAGGACGAAAGTCCATATTTTGGGGTCGATGACAGAGGAAGGAATTGCGAAAAAAAGGAATGGTTGAATCACACGTTCCTGTTTTTCAAAATGGAGTTATCGTTCGCTTTCTTATGGGAAAAATATCCCATCAGGAAACAAAACATCGAAACCAATAAACCGATAAACACTGGGTCTATGGATAAGGATAAGATTTTCGCCATTAGTACGCTGATCGGTGCCAAAATAACCGAGATAAAGGCCCAGCGCTCATTGATTTTTCCCGGCAACCATAAAGCGAAGGTCAGAGGAAGAAAGACTACGGATCCTCTTAAGCCCATCGATAAAAATCCAAGGTCATTAATCATGGTGTTCGGAGCGAAGATCGTGATCATGGCGACGGCAAGCAAAATCGCGCCAATAATCAAACGGGTAAATCGCAGCTCCTTTTCGGAAGTATTTAGGCTTTTCATTTTCTTTTTGGCAATGTCATTGTCCAGGATCGTTGCCATTCCTAAGGATAATCCCGCGCCCCCGCCCACAACGGAAAGCAGCAGGGTTCCCAAGATCAGGCCCCCGATAAAGGGAGAGGTGTGGTGGATGGCAAAGGAGGGAAAAGCCTGGATGGTATTGGCGAGCACCGGAAGGTCAGGGATGCTTTGATGCATGGCAGAAAGCGCGTTCACCTCAGCCTGGGTAATATAATGGCCTCGCATATATAAGCCCACAAAGATTCCGGCAATCCCGACTGGGGGGATCAAAAAAGCGCTGAGCAAGGCCCCAAGTTTTGCTTCGCGATCATTTCGTGCGCTTAAAATCGCCTGAGCATAGGTCTGAGTGGACAAAACGCCGAGAAGAAGGGAAATCCCCGAGCCAATATCCTTCACCCCGCCTCGGGCAATCAGGTTGAGAAAGCGGGAACGAAAATCCGTATCCGAAATAATGTTACTTGCCTTGGCGGCCGCTGTCTGAACCTGACCGAGCGGTGTGCCGACCAAGGTGTTCTCCACGCTTCGAAATACTCCCGTGAAGCCTTTTGAATAAATCACAACCAGGACGAAGCACACGAGGCTGGAAAGGTAAAGGAGAATCA
>CABTZP010000124.1 GCA_902489375.1 uncultured Tissierellia bacterium
CGCTCTAACCGACTGAGCTACAGGCCCATACAACAGGGGTAAGAGGACTCGAACCCCCGACATACGGTTTTGGAGACCGGCGTTCTACCAGCTGAACTATACCCCTATGCTCAAGGACATGCTCTTGAGTTACTCGAAAAGTATAACAAAGATGTTTCGCCTTTTCAACTTTTTCTACAAAAAAAGATCGGTTTCTTCCTTTGTGTTGGTTTTATGCGTCTTCCTTGGACTGGTCTTCGTATCTTATGCTAATCCAAATGCTTTTCCAAAACTTGAAGGATATCATCCACGGTCTTAATTTTTGCGAGATCATCATCAGAAACTTCAATTCCATAATGGTCCTCAATCGCCATGGCCAGTTCAACGAGGTCCAGGGAATCCGCATTTAAATCTTCTTCAAAGTTGGTTTCGCCAGTAATTGTGTCAGGTTCAGCGCCTAAAATTTCCTGAATGAAGCGCTTAATTTCTTCTAAACGATCCATAAAGAATCACTCCTCATTTTTCATTGTAGCAGGCCAGGCAGAAGGAAAAGAAAGCACCCGATCCCTGCTTTTTATCGCCTATGAATGGTACCATATAAAATGAACGCTAGCAAGAAAAGAAAGGACGGAGAAGGGTGGAGAAAAAGGCAGAGAAACATTTTTTAGAACGCGCCGAGGAAAGCTGGAAAAAGGAAAGGCCCATCGATACGGATTTTCTAAGTCCCGATGAATATCAAGCCTTCCTTTCGGTATTTTCCCAGTTATCCTATGCCTCTCCCAAAGTTTATAAAGAAGATTGGGAAAGGAAACTGATCCATTTTGGCCCAGGGGCTCCTCAAATTTCTATTTTAAAAATAACCTCCCTATCCTATCCTTTTATTAAACTCTCCCATCCGGATTACCTGGGTGCCCTTTTAGGGCTGGGCCTGGAGAGAAAAGTTTTGGGTGATGTCCTGGCCTTTGAGGATAAGGCCTATGTCTATGTGAAAAAATCCTTCTCCGATTTTATTTGCCAAAACCTGATTTCGGTGGGAAGGGCAAAGGTTATCGCGGAAGAAATCCCGGACCTTCCAGAAGATGCGCTGCCTAAATTTTCCCCGGAAACCATCATCGTAAGCTCTCTTCGCCTGGATCGAATCCTTTCTACGGCCTTTCACCTTTCCCGCACAAAAGCACAAAAGGCAATTGAAGAGGGGCTGGTTCTTCTGGATGGAAGTCCGGCAACGCACCCAGACTTTCTCCTTTCAGAAGGCATTCGAGTTTCCTTTCGCCATCACGGAAAAATCCGCCTCCGAGAATTTTCCGGCAGAAGCAAAAAAGGTTCCTATATCCTTGAAATTGACCGCTATGAATAGGGAAGGCGGGGTAGAGTGAAAATGACAAATTATTTTCTCCCTACCCCGTCTTTGTTCTTTTTCACATTAAAAGAAGGTGTTTTGCTTTATTTTGTTCTTAATTCTAATAGGAAAGAGAGCCGATTGCGTTTATTTTATTCTTCCATTTGATAGAGGAAATCTTCATTTCTAGGAGTTCTCTTGATAGAAAAGTGATAAGCTTTTTTGCGTATAACTTCGATTGGCTCTTGATATTTTCCCTTACATATTTTATCCAAGTAGGTTCCCATAAACTGCTCCGTAATGTCATGATGATCAGAATCTTGAATCCTTATGGCATCAGGGTCCATGGCAAATGCTTGCATTATTTTTTCCATATGCTTATCTGTTTCGATTTGCGTTCTCACATGATTATAGGCTAAACAAATAAAAATAAAGAAAACAAATAGCACAAGCATTTTCCAATTTATTTTATTTTCTGTTTTAGCCCTTTTCATTGCTTACCTCTCCTCTCTTAAAAGTTTTTTCTTTTCTTTTTTAAAACGCTGGATAAGCATAAAATGATTCTTGATCGTTACCAAAATCATAAGTTTAAGTAACATATCCAGTAAGTCTCACAAGCCATTCCTTCGTATAACCACTAGAGCTGCCCCCCCATAAAAAATTCTAATGATTTCTTGAATAATTTACCCTTCTTTCAATCATTTCTTAACGAAACTAATCCTTTATATCATTATACTTTGTGAAACGAAATCCTTCCGTAGAGATTGATTCCAATTTTCCATTTCTGCTTCCACGATTTGTTAAAAGTGAATTGCGATCGTCAGACGATCATCGATCGTTTCTCCAAGGCAAGAATCAAGAAAAATAAAAAAGGCTCCGGATTACTCCGAAGCCGATGCCCAGAATCAGAATTGAACTGATGACACAAGGATTTTCAGTCCTTTGCTCTACCTACTGAGCTACCTGGGCGTATTAACCATATTATAAAAATCAATTGCAAAAAATGCAAGATCATTTTTGAATTGGGCCATCAGGGACTCGAACCCGGGACCGACCGGTTATGAGCCGGCTGCTCTAACCAACTGAGCTAATGGCCCATACGGAGAAAGAGGGATTCGAACCCTCGCACCGCGCAAGCGGTCTACTCCCTTAGCA
>CABTZP010000125.1 GCA_902489375.1 uncultured Tissierellia bacterium
CGCCGATGGTACTTGGACGGAGACGTTCTGGGAGAGTAGGAAGCTGCCAATTCATTAAAGCTGCTGGAGCAATCGCTCCAGCAGTTCTTTTTTTATTCTCCTCTTGCGAATTCTTCAAAAGGCTGATACACTAATAAAGTCATTCTGCTGGCATAGCTCAATCGGTAGAGCCCCGGTATCGTAAACCGGTTGTTGGGGGTTCAAGTCCTCTTGCCAGCTTTTGATAAGCCGCCAGATTTGCCCTTCTGACGGCTTTTTTCATCTTTTCTAACCCTTTGAAGGATCAAAATGCTTTACTCTCTCGTTGCATTTATAGATGATTGATCTGATTTTACAATCATTTTTATCCGTCATATACTGATAAGACCGAGCTTTACAGATTCTGCAGCAGTTTATAAGGAGGATGCGATGGATCAGATCGTTGAACGTTTTCTAAAATATATTTCTTTTGATACGAAAAGCGATGAAGAATCTGAAGCCTGTCCTTCTACGGAAGGACAGAGAACGCTGGGAAAGGAGCTGGTCAAGGAATTAAAAGCGATGGGCCTTGATAATGTCCGGATTGATCCGCATTCCTATGTCTACGCTAGCCTGCCCAAAAATGCAGAAGACTTTCCCTCGATCGGACTAATTGCCCATATGGACACATCTCCAGATCTAGCGGGAAGATGCCTGCACCCCAAGTGTTTTCTTTATCAGGGCGGAGATATTCCTTTAAATGAGGAGTTTATAAGCCGGGTCAGTGACTTTCCCTTTTTAAAAGAATTAATCGGGCAGACCCTGATCACAACGGATGGGACCACCCTGCTGGGCGCTGACGATAAAGCCGGAATTGCCATTATCATGACCGCGGTGGACTTTTTCATTCGCCACCCGGAAATTCCTCATGGGAATGTTCAGATTGCCTTTACGCCAGATGAGGAAATCGGGCGGGGGTCCGATCTTTTTGACGTTAAAAATTTTGGAGCCGATTTTGCCTTTACGGTGGATGGAGGGCCGATCGGAGGACTGGAATACGAGACCTTTAACGCCGCCTCAGCGAAAATAAAAATACAGGGGAAAAATGTTCACCCGGGATCAGCGAAAAAGATCATGGTCAATGCTTTGGAAGTCGCCATGGACCTTCATTCCCTGCTTCCGGTTCAGGAAAAGCCCCAGTTCACTTCTGGAAGAGAAGGATTTTTTCACTTGATGACTATGGAAGGATCAGTGGAAGAAGCGGTCTTAACCTACATTATCCGGGACCATGATCGGGAAAATTTTGAGAAACGAAAAAAGATCATGGAAGACGCGGTCAATGATATGAATGGAAAGTACGGGCAAAGGATTTTTCTGGAAATGAAGGATTCCTATTATAATATGGCTGAGGAAATTCAAAAACACCCTCAAATTTTAGATCTGGCAAAAACAGCGATGAAAAAAGCAGGGGTAAAGCCAGTGATTGAGCCCGTTCGCGGAGGAACCGACGGCTCCGGACTTACTTTTAAAGGACTCCCAACTCCCAACCTTTTCACGGGCGGATACAATTATCATGGCCGGTATGAACTTCTTTCCGTTGATCAGATGAAAAAGGCAAAAGAAGTGGTGATCAAGATCATCGAAGAAGCCAAAGGCGTACACCTAGGCCAAGACGCGTAAGGAGCCGGCCATGGCAAAAAAAACAAAAACGAACGCCTGCCGGAAGCTGGACCAAAGCAAGATTTCCTACCAGATCCATGAGTACTACGAGAGCAGCGCTGTGTCTGGAAAGGACGTAGCCAACTTCTTAAAAGAAGATCCGGATGATGTCTATAAAACCCTGGTCGTCCAGGGAAAAAGCAAAAATCACTATGTTTTTGTCATTCCGGTACTCCAGGAACTCGACCTTAAAAAAGCGGCCAAAGCGTCTGGAGAAAAATCAGTCCTTATGCTGGCGCAAAAAGATCTTTTGCCCCTCACCGGATATGAACATGGGGGCTGTTCGCCTATTGGGATGAAAAAAGAATTTTCCACCTTCATCGACCAAAAAGCCCAGGAAAAAGACCGCTTTTTTATCAGCGGAGGAAGAATTGGCTTGCAGCTGGAGCTTTCCCCTCGTGACCTGCGAAAAATTGTTCCCTATACATTTTCAGATTTGACAAAAGACCAAAAGACCCTTGCAGACGAAGAAAAAGCCAAGCCTTGATTCTTTTTCCGAATCGCTTGCCAGATTCCCAGTCCGATCTTTTCGTGTTGATGGTGGGAGAATTCTTCTAGTGCAAGCCGGGATAAGACTGCTGGCGGAGGGCCTCATAAAGGGCGATCGCGCAGGCATTGGAAAGATTTAGGGACCGTTCAGTCCGGCGCATCGGAATGCGTAGACATCGTTCGGGGTGGGCCGCTAAAAACTCTTTGGGAAGGCCTGCTGGCTCCGCTCGATAACCTGAGCGCCGAAAGCCTCGAGCTCGATCGGCTCACCAAGCGTCTGGA
>CABTZP010000126.1 GCA_902489375.1 uncultured Tissierellia bacterium
AGCCCTTTTGCCTTCCCGATTACATCTTCCTGCCGATTGAATCAGACTGTCGAGGCCAGCTGCTTCTCGAAAAACAAGGTCAAAATCTAAATCCACACCGGCTTCCACCAACTGCGTGCTTACGCAAATCAGCCGGTGGTTTTCTCCGCGCCGGTTGGCTTTCAGCGCTAAGTCCATTTGATGAATCTTGTCCAATCGGTGGGCCGGGCAAAGATTGGTAGTTAAATAAATCAGATCTTCTTCAGAATCCTTCCTTTCTTCGCGATCCTTCCCTGCGTCAAACGCTGTTCCCTCATCCCCTCTCATCCACTCCCCCGGATTACCCAGAAGCGCCTGATAGATGGCCATGACTTCCACCTTTTTGTTGCAGATCACCAGGGCGCTCCGGGCTTTTTGCATCTCTTTTTTCAGTTGGTCGCAAAAGTCCTGGACCGAGAGGGTTTCCTTTGCTCCTGGCCCCAAGAGACTGAAAAATGTCACCCGGTTAAAACAGGATCGTTCCTCCTCTTTGACTTCGGCAAGGGAAGAAGAGCCATTGAAAATCTTTTGATACCTCGCTGGATAGGCGATGAGCGGATGATCATAAATGGGCGTCGTTGCAGTGCAGTGAATCACTGTTGCCCCCATGATTTCCGTTAAAAAATTCGTCATCAAATTCATGTTTGTGATCGCCTTGAGGGGTAAACTTTGCACCTCATCCATGATGATAACACTTTCAATTAGCTTGCAGAACCTCCGGATTTGAGCGCTTTTTCCGCCAAAAAGGCTATTGGTCATCTGTACTAATGTCGTTAAGATGATGGGGCTTTCCCAGGATTCGATAAGATACTGGTACTGGGCAGTCTCTTCCCTGTCCGCTCGGTTTTCTCGATCATTTTCATTGGCTCCGATCTTTTCTTCCGTCTCTTCCCGAACGACATTGGAATGGTGCTCTAGAATATATTCCTGGTTTCCTAAAAAATTCCGGATGGACTCGGCGCTTTGTTCCAGGACGCTTAAAAATGCGGTGGTGTAAAAAATTCTTTGATCGTTAAAATGTGCGGCATGGTTTAGGGCAAAGCGAAGGACGCTGGCCGTTTTGCCCGCTCCTGTAGGAAGCTCCAAAGTAAATAGTCCCTTTTCCCGAACAGTGGCGGAAGCCTTACACGCCTTAGAAAGCCGGCTTCTCACCTGATCAAGAGCCGTAGCCTTGGATTTCTCCTCAAAACGTTTTGCCATCTCTTCCATGCGCCTTTGGCCATCTTCCCAGATGCGCTTTTTTTCCTCATGACCATACCTTCGATCTGGCAGGGCCCGAAAATAATTAGAGGAATCATAGATATCCGCTTCTTTCAGAATGGAAAGAAGAAGGCGGATCCCGCAGGCCTGGTAATAGGGATAGGCGCCTTCAGCGTGCGCAGCCATGGCCATCTGATGAATCCTACCATCAAAAAGCTGCCATTCATGAAAAGCCATTTCCAAGCACTCGTCCAAACGCAATGAAAGATCCTCGGCAAAAGATTCAGCGAAATCCTGGACCTCGATAAAATCTTCTTCTGAATTTTTTTGAAGAAGCCGATAAAAGGGATAGAGATCAATCTCCATCCCCTGAATTTTTTGGGGTAAAGAAAAATTCACCACATCAAAAAGCCCATGGTGCTGCAAGATGGGATAGGTGAGAAAGCACAAAAAACTCATGGTCTCCCGACTCTCTTTTCCGGCATTTTTCAAAAAAGTTTTTCCTTTTCGAAAAAGAAAGTATGCTCCCGCTGTAGAATGATTGACAGAAAGATTTTCTCCACGAAGAAGCATCTGGAAAAGAGAGGATGCTTTGCCCAAGTCGTGGAAACAACCGACTAAATACGCTAGGGAACCCAGGCCGATCTTCTCCGCTCGATTTTGGCACTCTTCTCCTACCGTCAAAAGATGAGCTGCTAGGGGCTGCTCAATCACCAGGCCTTTTTCATTAATATAGCGGTGTGCTAAGCACTTATCCACGGCTGTCCTCCCGGAAGCGTTCGCATTTCATCTTTCCTGTGCTCATTAAATAGAGGGCGGGCACGGGACATCCTTCTGTTCTCAAAAAAATCTTACAATAATAATAATACCGAATAAGAAAAAAAAATGTTTTCGATCGTTCTGTTCCTTTGATTTCATCATCTTTGTGAACCAAGAAATTTTGGGGCTTCGGGGTGAGGGCGGCAGGGCCGGGAGATAGAGCTTGGAAAAGTAGTTTCCATCGCCCGCCGGAGGCGGGTTCCTTATAAAACTGGGCATTGCCGAAGGCAATGCGGTTTTAGCCGCCCCTCCCCCCCCCCCCCCGGGGGGGCCGGGGGGGGGGGCGGGCGCTATGGGGGCGGGAGCGGGGGGGGGGGGGGCGGGGG
>CABTZP010000127.1 GCA_902489375.1 uncultured Tissierellia bacterium
AAGGAGGCCATCATGACCAATCCAATGCTTGAAAACCGTTCTCTTGACCATTCCCCAGTGGACGCTCCATCGGTTGCCGCTCCATCCGCCGCACCTCGATCTGACACTGGGGCAGCTGGCGCCCCATCCACGGCTCCTGCCGCCGACACCCTGCCGGCAGGCAATTTTCCGCCGGAGACCCCTTCGGAAGAAAATGCCACAGCCGAAGTCTCTTCAACAGACCGTCCAACGTCCGCAGCGCCAACGGCGGACAGCCGCTTGACTTCAGATTCCCCGGCGGAGTGCCCCTGCGGCTGCGAGCCCATCCTCCAAATCCGCGGCCTGCGGAAAATTTTCAGTGGCCACGAAGTCTTAAAGAACATTACCTTTGACGTTACCCCCTCAGAGGTGATTTCCCTGATTGGGGAATCCGGCTCCGGAAAATCCACCACCCTCCGCTGTATTAACCTTCTGGAGGAACCCTCCGGCGGGGAAATCCTCTTTCATGGACAGCCGATTTTACAGCGTGGGGCGGATCGCCGTCATTACCGGGCCAGGGTCGGCATGGTCTTCCAATCTTTCAACCTCTTTCAAAATAAGACGGTGCTGGAAAACTGCACCTTGGGCCAAATTAAAGTGTTAAACCGGTCCCGGGCAGAAGCAGAAGAAAAGGCTATGAAATTATTGGACAAGGTCGGCATGAGCGCCTATGCCCACGCCAGACCTAACCAAATTTCCGGTGGCCAGCAGCAAAGGGTCGCCATTGCCCGGGCCATGTGTATGGACCCGGAAGTCTTACTATTTGATGAACCTACCTCCGCCCTGGACCCCAAAAATGTCGGCGAAGTCCTCAATGTTATGCGTGATTTGGCTGATGGGGGAATGACCATGCTCGTCGTTACCCATGAAATGGAATTCGCCGAGCGGGTCTCCGACCGTATCCTCTTTATGGAAAATGGGGCTATCGAAGAGGCTGGCTCCCCAGAAGAAATTTTCCATCATCCTCAAACGGAGAGCCTGCAAAGCTTTCTGAAGTCCTTCCGAGTAGGCAGATAAAATCATGAAGAATGCCTGGGCGAGCGGAAGTGGGGGACGGGCAAAGAACCCCGCTTAGAAGGAGCCGCTCCGGCAGAAAGATCAATACGCGGGCCCTTGGGGGCCCGCTTTTTCTTCATTTTATTTGCATTTTTCACCGACTGCGGTATAATAATTAGCGTGTCTGAAATACAAGGCGACGATGCAAGAGGTTGCTCAGATGTCGAAGGACCTCTAAAGGCCCTGATGGACAGGGTTCTAGAGGAAACGGCATAAGGAGGGAATTCTTGCGGAGCAGTTCGATTCAATTCGAACGAACCTCAGCCGGTATTTCTTTTTTAAAGGCCGAGCTTGGACACACCCGGCTGCGTGTATCGGCTGACGAGGCAAGCCTAAACGCCCCGGATACGATCCTTTCCTTTATATAAGGGATTATGCAGAAGGAATCATCCGGCATAAGGCTTGTAACAAACCAAGGAGGAAAGAAAGTATGGCAAATCAGAAGATCAGAATTCGGCTTCGTGCTTATGATCATGAAGTGATTGACGCTTCCGCAGAGAAGATCGTCGAAGCCTGCAAGCGCTCCGGCGCCGGAGTTTCCGGGCCAATCCCGCTGCCAACCGAGAAGGAAGTCATCACCATCCTTCGCTCGCCCCATAAGTACAAAGATTCCCGCGAGCAATTTGAGCAGCGCACCCATAAGCGTCTGATCGATATTTTAAGCCCCAATGTCAAAACTTTGGAAGCATTGAAAAAGCTCAATCTTCCGGCCGGTGTTGATATCGAAATCAAGCTGTAATTCTTATTAGAATGATCGCTGAGGGGATCCAAAGCATACGCCCGGCGATCCGCTGTAATTAAGGAGGAAATTGTGAAGCAAATCTTAGGAAAAAAGATCGGGATGACCCAGATCTTTGACGAAGACGGGGTCGTTATCCCGGTAACCGTCATCCAGGCGGGACCAGTCGTCGTCACCCAGGTCAAAAGCCCGGAAACCGATGGATATTCCGCCATCCAGGTTGGATATCTCGACAAGAAGGAAAAGAAGATCAACAAACCGGAACGGGGACACTTCAATAAAGCAAACGTCGCAGCGAAACAGTTTCTGCGTGAATTTAGGCTGGAAGAGGGAGAGACCTATGAGCTGGGACAGGAAATTCTTCCCACCATCTTTACCCCCGGGGATCAGGTCGAAACCCGCATCGTACGGGTACCCCCGG
>CABTZP010000128.1 GCA_902489375.1 uncultured Tissierellia bacterium
CCCGGATGACCTTTAACCGAGCTTCGTAGGCCGGAAACCGGTCAGCTCCTTCTTTTAACGCGATTTTTCTGGCAAGATCCGAACCCATAGCCGCCGGAATATCCAGCGCGTTGGGAAGTTTCCTCTTTTCTTCCTGATCATTTTTCGGCAGTTTGGAATAAATGAGGTTTTGCATGACCGCTCCGTCTACGGTAAATCTTTGCCCCATAAAGCGAAAACCTGCATTTTCAACCGTTTTATCGGTCTTTCCTTCATCGTCCTGCATCGGAACGGAATTGATGGCCGGAGGAGGAAGTTTTTGGCAGGCGTCATTGAATTTTTCAAAGCCCTCAGCGTCTTTGCACAGGTCCTTCATGTTGGGGACCTTTCCATAGATATCCTTGACCAGGGCGGCGTACTCATAGATCCCAGGGTCATCGGATTGGCCGGCAAAAAAGGCCGTCAGGTCGTAAATGGACGCCCATTTTTTCAGGCTCTCCCCCTCCGTGGCAAGGGTAATGAGCAGGGCTGAACGGGTCATGCTTTCATCTTTTCCCTTAAAGTTGAACTGGCCATACCACTGCATAGCCCGGAAATAGGCTTCCAGCTTTTCCTTTCCGGCGTAATAGCCCCGGGGTTTAAACTGGCTATAGTCCAAAGCCTCTTCCATAAGGGAACTCTTTTCGATATCCTTGGCTTCTGAAATCTTTTTCACCTCTTCGGAAACTTGGGGCTGAAGCTCTTCCGGAACCTTTGTATGGGGATCGAGAAGGAGGGCGCCGACGGAGAAAAAGGCGGCGTTTCTTTTGGCCGGCTCTTCAAAGGAAGTCCCTTTTGCTTCTTTCCACTGGGCAAGGGACTTTTCCTGCATTTCCACGCTGAGGTCTTTGAGCTGATCAGCAAGGTGGTTTTTCTCCGTTTTTTGAAGAAGAAGGGCAAAATATTGGTGGTAGGCATGGAGAAGGGAATCAACCGTAACAAAGTTCGCCCTCTTTTGATAGCGGTTGTTCTCGTAAATGCCGTAAAACTCAGAGTTCCAGGATGCCGGACGGACAACAAAGAGATTCTTCGCCAAAAGATCCTTCAGACCTTCTTCCACCGGCTGGTCTTCCCCGAAAAATTGATCCCAATTTTCAACTTCATGGAGGTCTTTCGAAACCTGATAGGAGGGAACCGACGCCTTGGCCGGCCCTTTTTCAAAAACGGTCTGATCATCCAAAAGAATTGGCCTTTGATTTTTGTCAAAGGCATAAACTGCCTGATTTCCTTTTTCATCGGCCGCTGAAGGGGCTGATGATTCCATCCCCCCCTCTTCTTTTTTCGCGCGTTCTTTATTTTGTCCCGAATCGGCCCCCTTTCCACAGGAGGTCAAAAGAAGGGCCAGAACGAGAGAAAAGAGAACGATCTTTTTTGTCTTCATTTTTTTCTCCTCATCTTTTCCTTTTCTGTGGCTGATGAAATAAGCCCTAAGCCGCTCTAACCGCCCATGGCCTCATCTCATTCTTGTCCTTCGGCTTGAATGGAAAGCTCCATCTGCGCTGAACCTTCTTGTTGAGTGGACTCTTCGCTTGGGATGCTCTTCGAGGAATCGCTTTTTTCGTCAGGAGAAAAAGAAGGAAGGGCCTTCGTTCCATCCGAATAAATGAATTCGACCGAGTAATGCCCGGAAATATCCGGATTAATCATTAAAAGCTGACGAAGAACGGTCGTGGTTTTTTCCTGTGCCCGAATAAGGAGCCCCTGGCGTACCGCTTCCTCTTCCTTGGCCTGTTTGAGCTTTCTCTGAAAATCCTGAAAATCATGAATCGAGAAAGGATTAAAGATAGACGCCTCCTCGTTATAGATTTCAAAGGAGTCCTCATCGAGTTCATGGGAAAGAATCTGAGCTGGCGGAAGGGTGAGGCGAATCACCTGTCCCTTTACCTCCACTTTTAAATCATCCAGATTGATCCCGGCAGCAATGGTCCCGTTATAGCGGACTAAAAACTTCTTTCGGGTGAAGGGAAGTTTGATTCCCTGGAAATCCCGCTGACTTTCATAGGAACCCAGATTGGTATAAAGATATTTTGTCGTTGTCAGTTCCCGAAGCGCCAAAAGACGCGGAGTTTAACCGGTTTTTGGCGGTCGCCTTTCCCGACCGTGATCTGACGATTATGGCCTATAA
>CABTZP010000129.1 GCA_902489375.1 uncultured Tissierellia bacterium
CTCGGTGAACGCAACACTCCCACAAGCAACTATAATTAAGAGTCAAATAATTTTTTTTCAAGCAGAAGACGGCATACGAACGAATGCTTTTATTGAAAAGTAAAGATCATCATTTCCTTCCGCTGACCGAAAAATGCTTAGAAAGGACAACAACAGTTCAAAACAGGAAGATCTTTTTTGAATTGCGGGCGATTCCGCAGAAGGCGGATCAAGTATAAAGTTTTCATTTTCGGCTCCTTATCATCAAAATTTGTTCTTCCAAGAACTGACCTTTTTATTATACATAAATTAAAAAAATATTCATATCTTTTTCTTCTCGGAGTAGTCAGTATGGAAAAAAAAGCAAAAAATCGGAGGCAAAAAGAGCGGAACCTTATTAAAAAGTCCCGCTCTTTTCTCTTTTTCCGCTTTTTAGGAAGAGTTCACACGCCCCTTCTTATATGGAATGGATTTTGCTTTTAGAGGAGGGATTTTGGCACCCAAAGGAAAGCGAAGGCCTGAACCTGGATATTCATCTTTTTTGGCCTCAGCTGAACCGAAATAGCCTGCTGAAAAAGGGGATCATATTTTTCCTGGAGGGCGAGAAACTCAGCTTCCATATCCGCTTGGAGGCTGGTTAAGGCATCTTGGTATTCCTTCAGAACGCCCTGAGCCCTTTCGACATCCTGGGACTGTTCTTTTTGACGCGAGAAGGAACGAGCGGTAGAGGAGGCTTTGGTAATGGTTGTGGTTTTTAAGCGCTTTCTTCCCATCAAACTGTCAAGAAGAGTGGCACCCAAATTTACCATGGTATCTTGTTTTGCTTTTTCAGCCTGGATCTGTTCCCGGTCAATCCGGTTTTCCTGCTGGCTGATTTTCGCTTCCAGGGCTTCCTTTTTTTTGCGGTATTTTTCTTGAAGGGCTTGGCGACTTTGATCTCTTTTTTCTCGAAGAAAAATTTGCGCCCGGGCCTGGAAGGCTTCTTCCGATTCATCCAAGGCCTGGGAAAGGTCCGTTCCCGGCAGTTTTAAAAGCGAAAGGCCCCCTTTCTGATAAATCGTATTGACCAGGTCTTTCTCCCAGCTTTTCATGGACGTCGGGCTGATGATTTCCGGATCAATGGGCGAGAAAGAGGTTCCTGGGCTGGGCTGGGAAAGCAGATCCGAGGGATCCGGCGTAAGGCCGGTTTTTTCCTCCCATTGGACGGGCATCAGTCCCTTTCCAATCAGGGTATTCCAGATCTCTTTTTTCAAAACGCGCTCTTGCGCCTGGCGGTCCTCATAATAAATATCCACAGCAGCGTAAAGGGTGGGAAGGTAGGTGTCTTCAGCTGATGCGGGGAGGTAAAAGGGGCTTACCTTTTTAAAAACGGGAGCGGGAAAAGGAGAAGAGAGATTAGAGACCTCCGATTCTTTTTCCTGGGTCGTTTTAGAAGGCAAGGGCGCTTTTTCCGCCGCTTCCTCTGGTTGTGTTCCTTGATCTTCGAAATGGCCCCCGTCCTTTTCTTCTTTTAGGCGGGTTAGCTGGGCTCCGGTCAGGGGACCGGCTAAATAGGAAAGGGTCCAGCGCGTCATCAAAAGGCAGAGATCTTTTTCGTGGACATTATTGACCAGAAAGGTCCTTTTTGGGAGGCTGGAAAGAAGGTCACTGAGGTTTTTTTGTGGATCTGGCTCTCCCCCGGCTTTTTGCAACCCTTCAAGCAGGCGGCTTTTATCCTGCTCGGTCTGCAGGCGGCCGATAAACCAGCTGCCAATATTGGAAAGTCCCTTATAGTCTAGGTCAGAGGGGTTTTGAGTGGCTAAGACCAGGCCCACCCCATATGCCCGGGCCTGTTTTAAAAGAGTCAAAAGAGGCTTTTTTGTCGGCGGATTGGCAATGGGAGGAAAATATCCGTAGATCTCATCCATGTAAAGGATGGCGCGCAGGGAAGAGGTTCCGGGCTGAGTCCGCATCCAGGATAAGAAGTGATTAAGAAGAGTGGAGACGCAAAAAATCCTCGCCTCCTCATTGAGATGGGCCAAGGAGAGGATGCTGTGCCTGGGCCGTCCTTCCTGGAGATCGGAAGAGCACACGTCTGAACTC
>CABTZP010000130.1 GCA_902489375.1 uncultured Tissierellia bacterium
CAAGTCTTCCTTCTCCACTTAAATTTCGTAAGTGGCTTTTGGCGACTTTTAAATTCCCACTTATATGCCATCAGTCCCTTTCTTCGCAAGGAGCCCGCCTCCGGCGGTCGGGTAAAACCGCCTTGCCTCCGGCAAGGCCCAGTTTCAGAAGGAGCCGCCCGTGGGCGGCGTTTCCCCGTCTCGGCCGCTCCCCGCGGCCTCGCCGGCCCTCTGTTCTACCAACCCCGTCCCGGCCGCGGGCCGGGACACCTTATCTTTGGTCCGCCGAAGCCAGCCAAAGCCCTTAAAACCGCCACTTCACACTCCGTTCAAAAGCTTTTTTTCTCCATCCTTCCGCCGCACCCTAACCCCTCGTTCCAGACCAGGTCCACTGAGGAGATTTCCCTAAAAAAGGCATTGATCATGGAGGAAAAAGGAGGGGATTACCGTCAGCTAGAATCGGCCCCGCCCCGTCCTGAATATCTCGCTATGAAGTCGGCCTCGATTGAAGCAAATTTTTACCATTCCTGCCTGAAAATTACAGCATATCCCTAGAGATTTTTTTGTACAAAAAACGCCAAAAAAGTAAAAAACATGGTATGATGGATAAAAGAATCTTAATGTGTCTTTTTATCTCCTTATGCGTTGCGACGAAAGGCCGGTTCCCTTCAATTCGGCCTATTGTTGATAGATGAAACTTAAGCCTTCGGGCAGACAAGAAATGGAGCGGATGGACGCCCGTTGGTTTAGCCTTCATTCGTTTTCCGAAAAAATTTGACCATGAAACAGCCAGCTCCTGGCGGCGAAGATTCCCCCCGGAAGTCCGAAATCCCCGGAATCCCAGGTACTTCGGATCTCCGGCCCCTTGAAACGCCCGGCCCTCTGGAACCGTCGATCCCCGGAATCCCAAGAACTCCAGATCTTTGGATCTCCGGATCTCTTGGTCTCTCGAAAACGCCGGAACGCCCGGCCCCATGGCCCAACAGATTACCCGGACTCTTTGCGGAAAGGAAACGTTTTCCATCCGTCTTTTCCCAAAAAAGGAAAGGCCGCAAGCCGGTCCAAGCGTCAAGGGGCCCTAGAGTCAAGGGGACCAGGTGTCCAAAGGAAGGGCCGAATAAGGACCAAAAAGGGCTGAAAACCGGAAAAAGGGTCAAGAAAAAAAAGAGACCCAGGAAGGGCTAAAAAAGGCCCTATGGCTGAACAAACACTTTCTTGTGCGGATAATCCCATTACTATAAATTGGGGAGGTAATAAGGTATATGAAACGCTTTCAGAGGATTCTTTCAACACTATTAGCCCTGATCTTGCTATTGGGCGCCTACACACCTGCGGCCTATGCCGAGGGGACTTCAGGTCTGGATGCCCTGGCGGGCCTTTCTTTTGATACGGCAGCGCTGTCAGAAACGCCCAGGCTGGATTTGTCCAATCTGGATAAGGCTCTGAAAAAAACGGGATCTTTGTCGGATTTGACGACTTCGGGTCAAGAAAAAGAGTTTGTCTCGAAGGCCAGCAAACTGATGGAAGATGGCCTGAAAAAGCTAAAGGATTTCCAGGATGCCGGAAGTTCTGAAGATTCGGGAAATGAACGCCCTGCGCCTTCTCCTGGAGATAAAAAGGAAAATGATGTTAAAAATGATCTCCAGGCGCTCGGCCTGGACCTTTCCTTTTTAAAGGACCTGGATGTCAAAAAGCTGGAAGACTGGAAGATCCCGGATTTGAAGTCCTTGGATCCCTTTGCCGAAAAAGACGGCGAAAAAGCGGGAAAGAATGGTGAATCGTCTGAGAAAGCCGAGAAAAAAGACGAAACGAAAAAGACTGCCGAAAAAGAAAATCTCGCCGGTCCCAAGAAAGACGCGCAAAACAAGGAGGCCAAAGAAGCCTTAGACCAGGG
>CABTZP010000131.1 GCA_902489375.1 uncultured Tissierellia bacterium
AGGCGCCCTATATGGCGACCTCCTGCTGCTATTCCTGGGCTTTAATGGTCCGAAAGAACTTCCCGGATCAGGACCAATACATTTCGGTTACCTATCCGCCGATGATTTACACGTCATCTCAGCTCAAAAAAGCTCATCCCGGCTGCAAGGTCACGTTCATTGGCCCCTGCGTTTCGAAAAAGCTTCAGGCCCTTCAGCCCAATGTCAAAGATCACATTGACTTTGTCATTACCTATGAAGAGCTGATGGGGATGTTTGATGCCAAAGAAATTGTTCTGGAGGAGCTTCAGACGGAATTCAAGTTCAATGACGCGTCTGGAACCGGCAGGGGATATGGGGTAGCTGGCGGCGTTGCCAAAGCGGTCTCGGACCGAATCCATGAAATTGATCCCGTTCGCGAAGTTCAGGTTCATGCGGCCGATGGTCTTAAGGAATGCATGAACCTTGTTTGGTCAGCAAAGGCAGGCCATGAAGACGGAAAACTTCTGGAAGGGATGGCCTGTGAAGGCGGCTGCATTGGAGGACCGGGAACGATTGCTTCCCTTCAGACCTCCCGCCACGCCAATGACATCTTCGCGAAGGAATCGCCCTTCGAATCTCCAGCGGATAACACGAGGATTCCAGAAGAAGATAAACCGATTTACAAGTCACTATAAAAAAACGTGCCAGGGCCAGATCCATCGGCCCTGGTTTTTCTGGAAGGATAATTGCCTATGGCGCAAAATATGTACGGGATCGTCGACATCGGATCCAACACCATCCGTTTCAATATTTATACGGATAATAAAAATCGTTACCGGGTCGTTGCCGGAAAAAAGAATTTCGCCGGTCTCAGCGCTTATGTTGAAGAGGGCGTCATGACCGAATCCGGAACCGAAAAAGTGATTAAATATTTAAATAAATTTAAGCGCACCTTAGAAGACTTAAATATCAAAGAATATTATATTTTTGCTACCGCCGCCATTCGAAACGTATCGAATTCTTGTGAAGTGATGAAAAAGATTCAAAAGGAAACGGGCTTAAAAGTGAACCTTTTAAGCGGAAAGCTTGAATCTTACTGTGACTTGATCGGCTTATTAAATGACCGTCCTGATCTCAAGGACGGTTATTTAATTGACATCGGAGGCGGATCGACAGAAATTATTCTCTTTAAAAATCGAACCTTTACAGATTACTCCTCCATCCCAGAGGGGTCTTTATCCCTATACAAAAAATTTGTGAAGAGGGTTCTGCCCACCCCGGCCGAAAGAGAAAAAATCATGGCCTATGTCAGGGACCTGGTAAAGGCCTGCCCGGTGAAAAAAGAAAAAGTGGGCGGCTTATACGGTGTGGGCGGCACTATCCGGGCCACGGGCAACATCAATCAGGAACGCTACGGCAAAAAAACCAACCGGGAAGTTCAAAAAAATGAAGTAGAAGATCTTTTACAAAGTCTCGTGATGGAAAATTCCACAGCCCTTCATTATCTCCTGCAGGTCGCTCCGGAGCGGGCCCATACTCAGGTACCCGGCCTTTGCATTCTCCTTGAAGTGATGAATGCCTTCTCTTTTGATTGGTTGGAAGTCTCCCGGGATGGTGTGCGGGAGGGATACTTATATTACCGAAAGAATAATTTGCGTCTGGATGCGCTAGAAAAGTAAAGGAAAAGGAGAAAAGATGCTTCGCTTTGATCCGCTAAAACAAAATTTTTCTTCCAACCGTTTTTGTCTGGCTTCCAGCCGGGGAATGACGGCAACCTCCTCTGCCCTGGCGGCTGAAGCCGGGGCGAAGATGCTTCGAAAGGGGGGCAATGCCGTAGACGCTGCCGTTAGGCACCGGCAAGGGCACCGTGACGCTTTATTGGGTTGGA
>CABTZP010000132.1 GCA_902489375.1 uncultured Tissierellia bacterium
CTCCTATCGGCCATCGGCCTCAGGAGCCGGCCCCTTCGCCATGGCCCTAAAGATTCATCCTCTTCATCGAAGGCCGCAGGGCAGTGCAGATCAGGGTGCCGACGACGCTTTTCATTTTCCTTATTTTTCTTTTCCTGCTCCTTGCGGTCATACTCCTCACGGGTCATGATGTCATTGACATGCATATTAAGCTCGACCACCTTGAGATTGGTCATCAGCGCAACATCGGAGCTAATTTTATCAATGGCCTTCTGGAAGGCCGCCGGAATATCCTTGCCATATTCCGCGATTACCTGCAGGTCCAGGGCGACCTCCTTCTTCCCCACTTCAGCGCTCACGCCCTTGGTCTGATCTTCCTTGCCAAAAAAGCTCTTAATCGAGGAGCCGAAATCGCCCTTTAACTCCAAAATCCCATCCACATCGCGGATAGCATAGTTCGCGATCTTTTCCAAAACCTGCTGGTCAAAAGACAGCTCGTTCTCGTGTTCCGTGTTCATTTCTTCCATTTCCATATTGTTCATTTGATCCGTCATCATTTTCTCCTTTGTTTTTTCGTCTTCACGCTTCGTCACGACGTATCCGCTTTCCATCTTTTTCCGCCAACCTGGCCATAGCCAGGAAAACGAAATGAAAAGCGATGCTCAAAATCGCCGATGGTCTCGTGACCATTCAGCGAAATAGCCGGTTTAAAAAATATCGAATATCCTCTGCGGTAAAATGCCCATCCCGAAAGGCCCCAATTAGGTAGCCAATGGCGATGATCAGGGAAAATCCCACCGCAGTCCAAAAGCCCTGGGACATGGTAATGAGCGCAAAAATGATCGCGCAGGAGGTGCCGATGATTCGGTTTCGATACTGATCCCAAAACTGGTCCGAATTGCGCCTGTCCATCCTTCCTCCTATCCTTCTCTTTTCCTCAGCTTTCCGCTAAAGCGCCCGGCCCAGCCGGATTCGCCGATTTCAAATCTTCTTTAAATCACCCGTGGCCCTCTGCCATTCGAGCCTGATGGCCAGGTCGAAGAGCGCGCGGACGATGGGCCCGACGAGCGTCCATCCTCTTTTCCCGCCGGCAGGAGCTGGACTTTAATCTGCTTGACATCCACCCCCAGCATGGTCGAAACCGCCTGATGCAGGGCCGACTGAACTTCCTCCCCCAGGCGGACGAGATCTGTCATTTCGTCAACGACAACCTCCGCGTCAATCTCCGTCTCCTCCGGCTGCTGATAGAAGCGGGCTTCAACGCGCCCTGCCCGCACCCCATCCAACTTTTCAATCGTCGACCGGGCAAGGCCAACGAGGGCTTCACTGGATAGGCTGATCTGTCCCCCATTCTTATTTAAAATCAAATCACTTCTCCGGGGACGAGCGAAAATCGCTTGAAAAAACCGAATCAGAAGTAGAAGAAGAATCAGACCCAGCACAATCCCAATGGCCATGGCCAGATTTTCTCTTTCCAAAAGCTCCTGGCGTACAAAAAGCGATAGACTCGGAATCTCCACAAATAGGCTGATGGCAAAAAGCGTGGCCACCGCGCCCGCCAGAGTGATGAGGAACTGAAGGGTTCTTCGAATCCTGCCCATAAAACCTCCTTCCAAAAAGAAGCTTCTCCCGACGGGAAGCTCATCCAAAGATCAAAGAGAGCCAGCCCCAGGGGGAATCTTTCCTTTTTCCGCTTCTTCAAAGAAAAACCCCGCGGCGATCAATGATGACCACAGCCCCGTTTTTCTCTCTTTCTTTTATGTACCCGAATTTTCAAAAAGTAATAAAGGGGCAGGAAAAATAAGGTGTCCCGGCCTGCGGCCGGGACGGAGCTGGTATGGCAAAGTGCCTGGCGAGGCCTGAA
>CABTZP010000133.1 GCA_902489375.1 uncultured Tissierellia bacterium
AGGAACTGGGAAAGGCCCTTCGAGAGAGCGAACAAAAGCTAAATGAAAAATAGGGAGGGAAGATGAACGATTTTTTAACCTATCGCCTTGATCGCCAGCCGGAAGGAAAGGCTCTTTGGATTCATGCGGGTTTTCGTCCGTCTCAGCTTTTTGCATTACAGGTCCTGGCCCTTCAGGAGAACTTTGAACTGATCGGCTTATCCGATCAGAGCGCATCTTTTAGTGACGAGACAAAAAACCGCCTGGAAGGGTGGGGACTGATTGTGCCTGTGGCTTCTCGTTCTCCTTTTTGGGAAAGTCTCGATGAAGACTTCCCGGAAAACATCCTTCGCACCGCCATCGAAGATGCCGGAGTCTGTGATCTTCTTTTCTGGGAAAATCCGTCTATCCTGACGGAGGCGCTTGCGCTTTCTCAAAAAATTCGAAGAACAGATGACGGAGATCTTCGTGAAAACCTTGATCTCATTGTCTTTTCCCTGGGTCAGGCCATGGAATATGGGGAAGATGGGGTATTAACAACATTGACCCGGGAAAATCCTTTTATTTGGAATGAGATTTTTTCCCTGGGTCGGCAGCGTTTTGTTCTGGATCCCCGCCTTTCCAAAAGAATCTCCATCCCCGGCTGGTTACAGGCGCTATGGCAGACTTTTTTGGAAGAGATCGGGGAGAAGGACCAGCCAATGAATTTGGATCCTCTTCTTTCTCTCTATTTGTATAGTAAACCGGGAATTTTTCTTTTTGAGGAAAAAAGCGCCCATTGCCATAGCCAAAAGCAAGAAGCGGGATGGCTGCACTTTTCAGAGGGTTCAGATTTTTATTTGGCTACGGATCTTCAGCAGGAAGCCTTTTTTGAAGATCTGCAAAAGCTGTTGAAAATTTTTCCTGCAGGGTAACTATGATAAAAGGTAAGGAAGACGAAAAAAATAAAGGAGTATATGATGACACAGCAGATTAATACACAGGAATTTGAAAGCAAAGTGAAAGAAGCAAAGGGTTTGATTTTAGTTGATTTTTTTGCGACTTGGTGCGGACCCTGTAAAATGCTCGCCCCTACCCTGGAAGAGCTTTCCCAGGAAGGTTATGAGATCTATTCGATTGATGTGGATCAGGAAGAAGCCCTGGCCGCTTCCTATAACGTCATGAGCATTCCGACCCTGGTCTTTTTTAAGGATGGACAAAAAGTTGATCAGATGGTGGGCTTAGCCCCGAAATCGACCATCCAGGCCAAACTGGACTATTACAGCAAATAAAATGAAGAACCTTGTAGATGTTGCCGTTGTCGGGGCGGGGCCGGCTGGCATGGCGGCCGCCCTCAACGCGGCGGTTCGCAACAAAAGTGTCCTTCTCCTCGGTCCGGATCAGTCCGGAAAGCTGATGAAAGCCCCCAAAATAGAGAATGTTCTGGGCCTTTGCGGGGAGAGCGGCGAAGCCCTTTTGCGAAAGTTCCGAAAACACCTGGAAGCCTTTGATTCCATTCGCTTTTGCCCGGAGATGGTGCAGACCATTTATCCGATGGGAGAAGAGATTGGGCTTTTGATGCCCGATCAGTCGATGGTCAGCGCCTTATCCGTTGTCATTGCGACAGGGGTCGACTTTGGAAAGCCCATCCCAGGGGAAGCGGAATTTATGGGTAAGGGAGTAGGAACCTGCGCCACCTGTGACGCGGCTTTATATAAAGGCAAAAAAGTCGTCTTGGTGGCTTACACCCCCCACGCAGCGGAAGAAGCAAACTTTATCCATGAAATCGCGGAAGAGACGACGCTTGTGAATCTGACCGGAATGGATTTGGATCTGGATGAAGGCATTGAAGAAATTCGGGATAAGCCCCTGGAGCTTATCGG
>CABTZP010000134.1 GCA_902489375.1 uncultured Tissierellia bacterium
CAGACGTGTGCTCTTCCGATCTTGACTTATGAACCATGGGGGAGAGGGAGGGGGAATTATTCTTCATGATCAGCTCCTTCGAGGAGAAAGAGGCGGCGCAGGGGAACTGGGTCATATGCCGATTATGGTGGATCAAAATGGAAAAATCATGGATTTTGAGTCCCTGGCCTCAGCAAGAGCCATGGTCAATCGGGCAAAAAAAAGTCTCTGGGAGGACCAAAGTTTTTCCTCCCTCCGAGACTTGGGGGCCTCCATGACGAGTAAAGCCATTTTCAAAGAAGCGAGGAAAGGTGATCTCATTGCTTCAAGGGTCGTTCAGGAAACCGCCGATGACTTAGGTCGAGGGCTGGCCTGTATTGCTGGCGTTTTAGATCCTCAGGCCTTCATTCTTGGCGGGGGGATGAGCCTTTCTGGAGACTTGCTCTTAAAGCCAACAATTAGTGCCTTTCAAAAATATGTTTTTTCGCCCTTAAAGGATACCCCAATTCTCCTCTCCCGGTTGGGCGATCGGGCCGGTATGTTTGGCGCAGCCATGCTCATTCTTTCCGCTTTAGCCCGAAGGAGGAAGTCATGCTGACCCTTCATCTTTCCAGAATCCCTGATCAGGCTGCCGACGCCCTTCATCAGGCGGCGGTTCGCGCCTATCAATCGGGCAGAAAAGTTAATCTCGTCGTGCCCAATCAGTACACGGTTGAAGCCGAGCAGGCGCTCATGGACGTACTCGGAAAAGATGTTCTTTTTGATCTTCAGGTAAAAACTTTTTCCGCCCTCGAGAAGGAAATTTTTCTTCGAGGACAAGGCTATTTGCGGCCCGTTCTTTCTGATTTGGGACGAAGGATGATCCTGCGTCTGCTATTAGAAAGCACTCAGGAGGAGTGGACGGTTTTTCGAAAGGAAGTACGGGGAAAGAGCTTTCTCTCCCTTCTTTCTGATCAGCTCAGTGAATTTCGAGAATACGGCTTAAACCCGAATGAACTCATTAAGATGGGAGAGCTTGCCGGGGGATCCACCCAGCGCAAGCTGGAGGAAACAGCGCATCTCATTCGCCTATATGACGATCGGATTTCAGGGCGATTCGAAGATGCAAACGGGCGGATGGAAAGGGCATTTTCCCAACAGGAGGCCCTTTTGTCCTATCAAGATACCGATTTTTTCTTTGATTATTTCCATTCTCTCTCTGAAATTGAAATGGCCGCTCTGGGGGCATTGTTAGAAGTCACCGATGTTGAGCTTTCCATGGTCTTGGACCCCCAAATTGGAAGACGGTTAGCCCAAAAAGATCCTAAGGCTCCGATAGAACAAGTTATGGCTGACTTGGATTCCGTTGTGCCTGATGCTTCCGCCTTTTCCTTATCCATTCGCTTTTTTAACCATCTTTTTGAAGAAGCCCGCCTAAGAAAAGTTCCCGTGCGAATCCTGGAAGCAAAAAATCAGGTGAAGACCCATCCAGTTTTTCTTCATGTCTCAAAAAATTTATTTTCTTATATCCCCCAAAAGAAAATGTTCCAGGATCCACCCCTATACGCCTATTTTTGCCGTAACACACAGGAAGAAGTGGATAAAGCGATCGTAGAAATGAACCGCCTGATTCATCAGGGCGCACGGTATCGGGATTTTCAGCTCATTTATATG
>CABTZP010000135.1 GCA_902489375.1 uncultured Tissierellia bacterium
ATGACAAGGCCCCTTTCATTCAAATTAGGGTATTATCCCATTCAGATTCGAACACGTTTCTTCTTTATGATAACGCTTTTTTTCTTACGCTTTCTCCATCGGGAGGGAGATGTCAAGATTTTCGATATTGGCATGATCTTCGCGACAAACTTTATTGCCCTGCATTTTGGCCTGTCAAACCTTCTTGCCCTGATGTGCTTTGGCCTTGTTTTAGGAAACTTCAGTTCTCGAAAACGGGTCAATATTACTGCCCTGGACGGGATCTTTAACCCCGTATTTGTTGCCTTCTTCTGCTTTTCGGGGGCAAACTTAAATCTTACGGCGCTTCGTGAAGCGGGGGTCCTTGGCGCTGGCTTTATCCTTGCCCGAGCTGTTGGCAAATATGGCGGCGCTCGGCTAGGCGCTTCCATTACCGGGATGAGCGAGGAAATTCAAAAGTATCTGGGATTCACCCTCCTTCCTGAGGCAGGCGTCGCGATTGGTCTTTCCGCCATGGTCACCAATCTTTTTCCACCGGACATGGCAACCACCGTCCAGGCAATTATCCTTGCTGCGGTCATTGTCAATGAAATCGTCGGCCCTGTTCTTGCTAAGATTGCCCTGCAAAAAGCCGGGGAGATTGAAGCAGGAGTCTGATCTGAAGAAGCGGGAAAGATTTTCCCCTGTCCCCTCAAAATGACAGGACAAAATTGAAAATTTTCTATCGTTTTTTCTACCCATTAAATGAAAAGGCAGCCTAGCCAATATGGCCAGACTGCCTTTCTGATCAAAGAAACTTTATTTTTTAAACAAACTTCTTTTTGTCAACCTTACTTCTTTGCAAACTTCTTCTTTTCAAACAAATGAACTTCCTGATCCGTCTTAAGATGAAGTGCCATGAAAATTATTTATTTTGCTTCAGGGCCAGCTGAGCGATCTGAACAGAATTGGTGGCAGCGCCTTTTCGGACATTGTCCGCGACGATCCACATATTTAGCGTGTTGGGCTGGGAGAAATCACGGCGGATACGGCCGACAAAGATCTGATCTCTTCCTTTCGCGTCTACCGGCATGGGGTATTGGAGATTTTGAGGATCATCTTTAACCACAAGGCCCGGCATCTTGTTCATCGCTTCTCTGACCTCATCCAGGTCAAAGTCCTTTTTCAGCTCCACATTAACCGAAACGCAGTGGGCATAATCCACTGGCACACGGGCGGCCGTTGCTGTCACGGGAAGATCGGGTTCATGGAGAATCTTGCGGGTTTCATTGATCATTTTCATCTCTTCTTTGGTATATCCATTATCCAAAAAGTCATCAATCCGAACCAGGATATTTCGGGTAATGGGATAGTCAAAGGTTTCCGTCGTGCCATTTTTCAAATCACGCAGGCCCTTCATTCCGGCGCCCGCGCAGGCCTGGTAGGTGGAATAAACCACCCTTTTTATTCCATACAGATCCTTGAGCGCTTTTAAGGCCGACATGCACTGGATGGTGGAGCAATTCGGATTGGCAATGATTCCGGGCATACGAAAATCTTCTGGATTTAGATGCATACCGAAAGGTCAAGTTTGAACCCTATGATCTTCATGTGATCGAAGAAAAAAGGTCGG
>CABTZP010000136.1 GCA_902489375.1 uncultured Tissierellia bacterium
CTGCCGAAAAAGAAAATCTCGCCGGTCCCAAGAAAGACGCGCAAAACAAGGAGGCCAAAGAAGCCTTAGACCAGGGCGCAAAGGAATTTGCCGAGCCGGTCTTAAAAGATGGTCAAGCAGGAAAAGTTTACATATTAACCCTCGACGGCAAAAATCTTCAGACTCAAATGGAATATGAACTCAGCCGGGACGACGAGGGAAAGCCCAGCTCCATTACCTGGGTCTATAAAATCTATACCAAAGAACAAAAACCTGATCTTTATAATACCTTCATTACCTATCCGGACGATGGTCTGGATAGCCCTTTCCTTTTAACCGAAGAATCCACGAAAGAAGAAAAAGCTTTTCAAAAGGTCTTGACCGAGGCCCGGGAAGCCTTCTCCAATTCTGAACTCAATCAGACATATCTTAGCGATTACGAAAAATCTCTCCTTCTTGCCTATGATCTCGAACACCTGCTTCCCTCAGAGCAGGGTTACTATTATTCCAAAGTTGTGACCCCCATTCACAGCGAAAAGGACGAAAATGACAATGGCGGCTGGACCCTGGATGTCCAGACCCGCCTGGGCGGCGTCTCCGCAATCCAGCGCTTCCGCATTAATAAAGATGGTAATCTCCTTTGGCCCAAGGATGGAGCCGATCCCAAAGATTTCGCCCCGCAGATGACATCGAAGTTCACAAAGCTCAGCCGCCGGGCCACGGTCGCCTATGCCAATACGGGAAACAAGGAAATCACCTATGCCCCCCAGCTGGACCTTTTGAGCCCGGAAAAACTCAGTCAGGCTCGGATTGAGGTCTACGACCTGGTCCGGGTGGATGATGCCCTGACCCAAGAAATTGGAAACCTGGGGAAGATGGACCTCTCGAAACTAGGCTTTGATCAAAAAGATCTGGACCGGCTGGACTTATCCCGCCTGGATTCCTCGGCCTGGAACGGATCCCTCAAAGACTGGACCGTTAAGGATTTGACCCGGGTCGGGATCATAAAGGATGCCAGGGACCTGGATTCCTACATGCAAGTCACGGATCCGGAAAAAGACATAAAGGATGCTCAAAAAGCGCTGGAGGACCTTCTGGGTCCCGCTAAAATCAAGGGCGCCGACCTCTTACACAAAACGGCGGACTTGCTCCTTCATGACAATATCAATGGCTATGCCTTCCGTCCGGTCGCCCAGGGCAAAGTCGGGGAAATCGACCCCAAAAAGCCTTTGAAACTCGCTCCAGGACAGCTCGCCGTCGTATCGCTGGTGGAACTGAACAAGGAGGGTCTGGACGAAAAGAACCAGGACCTCAAAGAAAAAGCCGAAGCGGAAGCCAAAGAGAAGAAGGAAGCAGCGGAAAAAGCGGCGGCGGAAAGAGAGAAACAGAATGAACTTTCTGATGATCAAATTGTAATGGCAAGGGAACAGGTTAGGCAGCAGCTTAGAGACGGACTTCTTGAAGATCAGTACGTTGAAATCAAGGTCGATGACGTGCCAAAGGGCAACCAACTCGATATGAGCAATGAAGGCATGACGATAGCAATAGGCAATATCTTTGGTGATATGATGCCTAAACGTCAAAAGACTAGGAAGGTAAAAGTAAGTGA
>CABTZP010000137.1 GCA_902489375.1 uncultured Tissierellia bacterium
CTTTTGACGGAAAAAATGACGGCCTGGCTGGCGAAAAAAAAGGGAATTTCCCTCTCAGCCCTGGATCAAAGCGAAGAAGAAGGGCAGGCCCCCTCCGAAAAAAAGGATTCATTTTCCCCAAAAACGGATGCTCATCCCGCTTCCTCTGGCGCCTATCAGCCCCTTCGCATTTCCAGGGGAGCCGGCGGCTGGGGAAGGGGACTGACCCTGATTCCCACGGAAAAAGCCCATACCATCCTCTCTGTAACCGGAGGGGGAATCCATCCAGTCGCCCTGGCTATGGCCAGCTTATCCGGTATGGAGGTCGTGGACGGTTTTCACCGGTCGGTGCCTGAAGAGGAGATCGCCTGCGCCGTGATCGACTGCGGGGGGACGGCCCGGATTGGGGTCTACCCGATGAAAAAAATTTTGACTGTGGATGTCCTCCCCTCAGATCCCTCTGGTCCCCTTTCCCGATACATCACCGAAGAAAATTTCGTTTCCGGAGTAGGCGAAGGGGAGATTCGCCTGGCCACGCCAGCGGAAATTGCCCTTGCCCAGGGAGAAGCTCCCCAGGGAAAAGCCTTCGCTTGGGCGGAAAGCCCAGCGGAAGAACGGGGGGAGGCGAAAAAACAGACGGAGTCACAAGCGAATTTTAAAAAGAAGAAAACATCAGGATTTTCTGCGTCCATTGTTTCTTTTTCCAAAGGAATCGGCAGGGTGATGAGCGTATTTTACCAGTCTGGCCGGGAAGCGGTTTCGACGACCTTAAAGACGGTCCTTCCCTTTATGGCCTTTATTTCCATGCTCATGGGGATCATTACCTACACGGGAATCGGCGGAGGGATTGCCAAAATCATGCGGCCCTTTGCCGGATCTTTGCCAGGGATGCTCTTCCTGGCCCTCATCTGCTCCCTTCCCTTCCTTTCTCCAATTTTAGGGCCGGGCGCCGTGATCGCTCAGGTGGTTGGCGTTCTTTTGGGCGCTCAGATTGGTGAAGGCCTGATTCCTCCGGCCTATGCCCTTCCGGCCCTCTTTGCCATCAACGCGCAGGTGGGCTGCGACTTTATTCCTGTTGGTCTTTCTCTGGCGAAATCCAAGGCAAAGACCGTAGAAATTGGCGTCCCCGCCATCCTTTACAGCCGGGTTTTTACGGGGCTGATCTCCGTTTTGATCGGGTATGTGATGAGCCTGGGTCTTTATGCCTAGGGGCGCAAGCGAAAGGGAAAAAAGATGAGAACCCGAATTAGCCAAATCGGCGCTGAGGTCAGCGCCTTCCAGGAAGATAAAATTTTGATTCTTTTTGGAGAAAAGGCGCCCGAAGGTCTGGAAGATTACGCGATAATCCACAAGGTCCAGGCTGAGGAACATCATGAGGAGAAGGAGCCGCCCTTTAAACCCGCAAAGACCATCCACCTGGGGGAAAAAGAATACAAGATCATCCAAGTGGGCACCCTGGCGAACGACCAGTTTTTACAGATTGGCCACGTCTGTTTTTATTTTTCTGATCAAGAAGAGGAAATGAAAGACCTCTTGCCTGGTAGATCGGAAGAGCACACGTCTGA